>CAZAXX010000037.1:0-24051 GCA_964489265.1 uncultured Coxiellaceae bacterium | reverse complement strand
GCCCTTTCATTTCTTTCACGACAATCGTAAATTGACTAAACTCAATTTTTTCATCTACCTCAGGCAATCGCTCCAGTCGATTTAAAATCAACCCAGTCACCGTATCAATTGCTTCTTCCGTTTGTTCATCCAAATCAATATCAATATCAAGCGCTCGCTCAATAGCATAAATAGAATTGTTACCACTCATCAAAAATGCGCCATCCTCCGCAATTTTCCAGTCTTCTTTTGTTCTATGAAATTCATCGCGAATTCGTCCGACCAAAACTTGAAATAAATTATCTAATGTGACAAAACCCAGCGGCGGTGATTCTTTGCTGCTATAAACTAACGCGAAATGCGGCATTCCTTTGCGAAATTTATTTAATAATTTTAAGGCGAGCAAGCGTCTGGATACTTTTAAAATGGGACGCATGATCGATGTCAAATCGGTTATTTTATTTTTTTCATATAACACAGCAAACAAATCTTTCACATGCACAATGCCAACAATTTCTTTTTTTTCTTTGCTGTAAACAGGATATCGGCTGTAACGATGTTGATGAATTATTTCCAACGTTTCTTGAATCGGTTGCTCAAGTTCAACGACTATCATTTCTTCTCTGGGGCGCATGACATCGGTTACACTTAATTCTGCAAAATCAACCGTATGTTTTAAAATTTCTGCTTCTTGCTTGGTAAGTTGTCCGTGTAAATGCGTGGTGCTTAAAATCAATTTAAGTTCTTCAGGTGTGTAAAATGAATCTTTTTTATGTGTTGCATCCAGTTTGGTGACGCGTAATAAAAAATTGGAGCACGTGTTTAATAGCCAAATCGCAGGATACATCAACCAGTAAAATCCATACAATGGTACCGCAGTCCAAAGCGAAACGCGTTCTGATTGTCGAATGGCAAGTGATTTTGGCATGAGTTCGCCAACGACAATGTGTAAAAATGACAGAATGGAAAATGCGATAAAGAACGCGGTAAATGCAATCACGTCAGGTGATGTTAAACCAATGAAATCAAAAGAGGGTTCAAATAAATGGGCGAGTGCGGGTTCTCCGACCCAACCAAGACCCAGTGATGCTAATGTGATACCTAATTGGCATGCTGATAAATAGGCATCAAGATGTTGATGAATTTGTGCGAGGATTTTCCCGCGCAATCCATGCGTGCGTCGAATGGTCGTCACTCGCGTTTGGCGTAACTTCACCATCGCAAATTCAGCTGCAACGAAAAATGCATTCAGTAAAACAAGTCCTAGCGCTAAGGCTAAATAAAAAAAATTTTCCATTTTTGTTAGGCCCCCGCTCCATGGAATCATGTTGGACACTGAAAATCAATAACTGTATGATTTGAGATGAGTTTAATTATAAAGGGATTTATTATGAAGCTGACTAGCAATATCGGTTTTATCCTTCTCGCAGTTTATCTTATTTTAGTTGGATTAATGGCAATTGTACCTAGCATTGCGATTCCAAGCATTATTATGGGAATAGTCGCAATTGCGGCAGGTGTATTTATTCTGATTGGAAGATAATAAATAATTATTGTAAAACGATAATTAATCATTTATATTGCCTCTGGTCGGGCGGACCCATGTGTCCGCCCGGCGACATTCCAATTTAAATCAGAGGTTAATATGAAATTAAAAATAGTTAGTGTAATTGCTTTACTCGGCTTAAGTTTCACCGCAGCATATGCCAATGAAGTTCAGCTGACTGCAAATCAAAAGATGACAATCACATATCGTCTTGCGCATAAAAACAAAAATAGCCAACCAGTTTTCGATGCGTTGCAAACCATGCAGATAAATAAGGATGCGAATGTTTCCGTTAATCTGGATAATTATAACCGCGCGGGTTTGGTGATTGTTTCTGTGAATGGCCATGAATTACCGCCTTTTGCGAATCAGTTTGATAAAGCAAAACAATGTTCCATGACGACTGATAAAATCAAATCGTCAGGCAAATTGGAGTTTAATGTGTTTGCGCATTCGATAAATTGCAAATCATCGGGTGGGGTGTTTGGTTAAAAAAATCGAATGCTAAATTGTAGGGGCGAACCTATGTGTTCGCCCATTTAGACTAAAGGAAAACCCATGAACAAAATCAAAAAAATCAGCTTATTTTTTCGAATCCTATTTCAAATTATTTTTGTGACATTACCCATTTTATTAATCATCACCTGGGTTTATGCACCCGATGAATTAATGCTATTCATCGGCATTATAAAATTAAACGCAATCCCAGCAACCTACCAAGGTTCTATTTTACATCCGTTGACTGCGAGTGAAAAAACACTAGGTTGTTTGGTCAGTGCAATACCCATGCTAGTTAATTTATGTATTCTCTATTTTCTAATTCAATTATTTAAGTTATACGAAACCGGCGAAATTTTTTCGATTGCCAACGTGAAATACATTCGTAACATTGGTTATGCATTATTAGTAGGTCAACTCATTCAACCATTTTATCAATTTGTAATGGGATTAATTTTAACAATGCACAATCCACCGCATCATCGTTATGCTGCGATCACATTAGACCAAACCAATATTGGAATTTTATTAACAGCGCTGTTGGTTATTTTAATTTCCTGGATAATGGCGGAAGGTTGCGCGTTGCGCGAAGAACAACAATTAACGATATAGGTGATGCCGTGACTATCATTGTCAATTTAGATGTAATGCTAGCAAAAAGAAAAATTCGTTCGAAAGAATTAGCGGAGGCGATTGGTATCACGGAGCAAAATTTATCGATATTAAAAACTGGAAAAGCAAAAGCAATTCGATTGGCAACGCTAGATGCGATTTGTGAGTATTTGGAATGTCAGCCGGGCGATATTTTAGAATTTAAAAATAATTGAGTAGACTTGAAAAAGTTTTTTGTTACAGTAGGCGCCTTACAATTTAAGGAAAAATTTGTATGCTCCGTTTACAGAAAAAAAAGCCTGCCGTTATAAAAGACAAATATGAGCCTTTGCTAAGCCCTAAATCGGAAAAAGAAGAATCCAAAAAAGCACGCGACGGAATGACAGCAACACCTGTCACAGTTTCTCCTCATGATGTTAGTAAAATCCCAGCCGCAATTACAGTTGCTAAACCTTCAGAAACGCCTGAGCGGCCTTCTTTTTCGATGGCTGACTTTGATTATGGTTCTCGTCCAATGCACATGCATGCGGGTGTGCCATTTACTCCTTTTTTCGCAAGAAGACCAGAAGCTATCATACTCAGTTATCTTGAACCAGATATGCTTATTGAGTTAACCAGTAGGGATGATGAAGATGAAAGTACGATAAAACAATTATGTTACAAACGACCAAGTGAATATTTAATTATTCCCACATACCAAAACCTGTTAAAAAATCTTTTTTACATTGTTAAAACGTTTTTTAAAGAGGTGACTATTGAACAAGGAATAACAACCAATACCGCGAGTCATTATCAAAGCGTATACGCTAATTTGTGTAATAAAGTTCGGCATTTATTGAGTAATGCCATAGAAAAATATGATCCGACAAGCAATATTTCTATCATCGATTTTGTCAGGCATTTTTGTTACAAAAATACAGAGGCAGATGCTCTAGCAAATAAAATTCTTTCAGAACATCCTGAAAAATCAGATCTGGTGCTTTCATTACTCCTAAATGGTGCGATGTTAGATAAAAAAACTATATATAAAATTATTGATCAATTTGATGAAACAAAATTTACAGGTGCCTTACCTTCGTTGCAAAGCTGTCTCATCCATTTTTGTTATAAAAATGAAATGGCTGCGAAGGACGTATTGCACTCGATCCTGGATTCTCCAGCGAAAAGTCATTTCATCCGGATATTTATTGATCATGGCGTATTTGTGTCCTGTCGTTCATTGATGGATGCGATGATGTTTCAATTACCTTTCGATGTGATTGATAAAATATGCGGTAGAGTTGGCAAGCTCGAAACCTATTCAAGTACGAATCATGAAAATATAAGCCCAATCTTTTTCGCGGTACATCATCATGATATCCGGGTTATCAACCGCTTAAAAGAGCATTATGATCAACATGCTATTGATTGCAATGAAGCCGCGGATGCCGCACTTTGTTTACTTTCGCCTGCCAATGCCATATGTGCTCCCATTAGTTTTGTGGGAATATCATCATCAGAAATAAAATCAAAAATGACTTACACCTATGACGCCTCATCGAATGAAAAAATAGATAGAATATTAGATATTTTCCAACCCAATTCAATTGGCGAAATACGCTTTTTGACTCATTTATTAAATAAATTTGTAACAATAACAGAGCCTGCGGGATGGCAAGCTTGCCTTGCTGTTTATAATAAATATATCACTGCACCTTACTTAATTTCAAAGAAGCGTGGTGCGAGTGGATATTTCTCTGCAAAGACGCCCAAAATTCAATTTACTGAACATGCGCAGAAAACAATTTATAAATATTTTAGTAGTTATGAAATTTTAAAACAGCAACTACAAACACAAGACGTAGCAGCCGGGTATCTTAAGGAAATGAACGCGGCGCTTGATAGCCCTATATTTGCAATGAAATCTAAAGAGAATGGGATGGCTGTTGATTATCTATCGTTATTGGCAAAGCGGTTAACAGAATTGCGGGAATTTTTTAAAGATACTAGTCTTTTTTATCAGCGGCGATAAAAACATCGTCATCCCGCGACGTTTCTTGTCGGGGCGCCCATTTGGGCCCCCCCGGCAACATAAATGTTTACGCCAGGGCGCACACGCACACATAGGCCGCCCCCAACAATAAACGTCGCGGGATGAAATTACCGCAATCCTTTGAAACCTGGCATAACACGTTGAGATTTCATAGCAGCCTGTCGTTCTTTTTGGTATTGCATTTCTAGCTCTTTATCAACATCACCTTTTTCAATAAGATCATTCAGCTGATGTTGTTTTGCCAAAAAACCAACGGAAACTCGGTCTTTTGTGTTTCTAAGAAGTATTAATCCTTTTTCTGTCATCAATGCATCGATAGTACCTCTTTGAATAGGATCCAATTCTTCCAATGTACATAAACGCTCGATTAACGCTTTAGTAGCATAATCATTTCCAAAAATTTGTTTTACTGTAAGAATCGTCACGCTCTCAAGTTCACTCGCTTGCACAGCCTGAAATTTTAATGCTAAAGAAAGATTGTCACGAATTTTACTTAAGTTAATAGAGCCAAATAAACTTGTTGGAGTATAAAAATTCTTAATTTCTGCAACCAGTTTTTCCACTATCTGAGTTTCAGATAAGGATTGCTCTTCGATGTTACCTTTTTCTATAGCATCTTCTAATTGTTCTTCCCCAAGCGTTGCTAATTCAGATATTGAGGTTTTACCTTTTATATTGATGAGAAGCCCCAGCCCTTTACCTGTCATCAATTTTTCAAAAGTATTTAGTGATGTTTGATTGATTTCGCTCAATGTAAATATATCTTGTTCTAAAGCGATCATGGCATTTTGATTTTCAAAAACTTGTTTTATCTTATAAGGAGATGTGTTTTCCAACTCTTCCGGAGTGGTATAATTTTCTTGGAGCGCACGAAAAATATTATTTCGAATTATTTCTAATTCAGCATCACTTAATTGTTTATATGGATTTGAAAGAGGTATCAAACTGAGATCTATATATATCTTTCTTATTGTTTCTATCAAGCGTTGCACTAATTCAACAGTTTGACTATCTTCAAGTGGCGAAGTTGCAGTTTGCTTTTTTATAGACTGACGGAGCATAAAAAAATCCCTTATTGTAAAAAATTGACGTATTCTACTAAAGGATTTTAATAATGCAATATCTAGGACACGCGTTAGTTACAATTCTTCTATCCGCTATACTCTCTTCGCTTCAAGCAAATGAATCCGCCGATTATCACTATGCAACACTTTAAACCGAAAATTTTCAAACTTAATCGTTTCACCACGTTTCGGTAAATGCCCAAACGCTTTTGCAATCAAACCGCCAATCGTATCAAACTCTTCATCATTCAATTCAGTATTAAAATACTCATTGAAATCATCAATCGTCGTCGCTGCTTTAATCGTGTAATTGCCATCTTCATGTTTTTTAATATCATCTTCTTCATCGATATCATATTCATCTTCAATATCGCCGACAATTTGCTCCAACACATCTTCAATTGTAATGAGTCCAGCGACATGACCATACTCATCAATCACGATGGCCATATGATTGCGATTCACACGAAATTCACGTAATAAAATATCCAGACGTTTGCTCTGCGGAACAAATACAGCGGAGCGAATAAAACCACGCATCACAAATGTGTTAGTTTCTTTTTGAAAACCATACGGCAACAAATCTTTCGCCAACAAAATCCCAATCACATCATCATCTTCAACAACCGGAAAACGTGAGTGGCCTGATTCAATAACAATGGGTAACACAGTTTCAAGTGAACTGTCTTTTTCGATCACGACCATTTGCGATTTTGGTATCATGACCTCGCGCACTTGCATTTCAGAAACTTGCAAAACACTTTCGATCATGCTGAGCATTTCTGCGCTTAAAATATCGCGTTCTTCCGCATCACGTAACACTTCCATTAATTGCTCGCGATCTTTCGGCTCGCGAATTAATAAATCACTTAAACGTTCAAACCAGGAACGTTGTTTGTTTTGTTCAATGCGAGAGTCTTCGCTCATTTTTTTTCACCTTGTTCACTCACTTGATATGGATTGTTAAAACCAAAGGTTTGCAAAATTTTAATTTCTTCCGCTTCCATTACTTCTGCATCTGCATCGTTTTCATGATCGAAGCCCAGCAAATGCAACGTACCATGTACCACCATGTGCGCCCAATGCGCCTCAAGCGTTTTTTCCTGAGCGTCTGCTTCTTCTGCAATAACGTCAGCGCAAATAATAATATCACCGAGTATCGGTGTTTCATCGGTTAATTCAGGCGGCATGTCGAAAGGAAAAGACAAGACATTGGTCGGTTTGTTTTTATGACGATAAGTGGAATTTAATTCGGTAATTTCATTTTTGTCGACGATGCGAATGGTTAATTCCGCGCGATCCAATTTATTTTTTAAGACGCCAGTTGCCCAGCGTTTTAATTTTGCGGTCGTCGGTAATGATTTGGCTTGAACGACACGTTGCACGATTATTTCATACATATAAATTACTTGCCTTTGTTATGACGCTCATAAGCTTCCACAATGCTTTGTACAAGCGGATGACGAACAACATCAGCAGGTTCAAATTGCGTAAAACTAATTCCTTTCACATCTTTTAACACTTCCGTCGCGTGAATTAATCCAGAGTCACGACGGTTGCTCAAATCAATTTGCGTGATATCACCGGTGATGACTGCTTTCGAATTAAAACCAATCCGCGTTAAAAACATTTTCATTTGTTCGGTCGTGGTGTTTTGACCTTCATCCAAAATGATAAATGAATCATTCAACGAGCGACCGCGCATATAAGCGAGCGGCACCAGCTCAATGATGTCACGTTCGATCAAATGCCCAACCGCATCAATTCCCAACATTTCATACAGCGCATCATACAGTGGACGCAGATAAGGATGAACTTTTTGGGCAAGATCGCCCGGCAAGAATCCGAGTTTTTCACCCGCTTCAACAATGGGGCGCACTAAAATAATTCGGCTGACGCGCTCTGTTTCCAGCGCATTCACAGCGCAAGCAACCGCGAGATAGGTTTTGCCGGTTCCCGCAGGGCCCACGCCAAAATTGATGTCATGTCTCAGCATGTTTTGAATGTAGCGAACCTGGTTTTCACCGCGTGCCGCAACCATGCCGCGTTTTATACGAAGTTCCATACGCACATCCTGGGCAGTGCTGCCATTTGATTTTTTTGGCGAAGTTTGTAAATACAAATGCACTTGATGAGAAGCTAAATGAGAATGATTATCGGTTTCATCATACAGATCGGTTAACGCTCTACCTGCTTGTTCGACCGAATCGGGATGCCCTGTAATCGAAAATGTGTAACCCCTTTGTTTTATTTCAACTTCTAAGCGGTTTTCAATCAGATGAAGATGCTCATCACATTTACCGCAAAGGTTTAATAACCGCCGATTATCTTCGGGACCTAAAACAACAACTTTTGAATAGTGAGTAGTTTCCAAGGTTTAATTGTGCCCTCATGATTGTCTATATCTTAAGTATAGCCGAATTAGATCAATTAGGTCACCTCTCCTCTGAGAGAATTCGGACGACTTTCTGTCACGGTCACTTTTACGAGTTGGCCGATGCTGTTCGGGTCCCCTTTAAAATTCACCACGCGATTGTTTTCCGTGCGACCCGATAATTCGTCCGGATTTTTTTTCGAAGGCCCGGTGACTAAAATCATTTGCGTGGTGCCAACCATTTTTTCACTAATTTCTTTCGCATTTAATAAAATACGATTTTGCAAAATACTTAAGCGTTGTTTTTTAACATCCATCGAGACATCATCAGGCAATTGTGCAGCCGGTGTGCCTGGGCGCGGGCTGTAAATAAAACTGAACGAGGTGTCAAAACCAATGTCATGAATGAGATTCATGGTATCTTCAAAATCCGCGTTGGTTTCGCCTGGGAAGCCAATAATAAAATCCGAAGACACACAAATATCCGGACGCACTTTACGTAAGCGACGAATTTTTGATTTAAATTCCAGTGCAGTATAGCCACGCTTCATGGCGGCTAAAATACGATCTGAGCCGCTTTGCACGGGTAAATGCAAATGATTCGCCAATTTTGGAACATCGGCATAGGCTTGAATTAAATTATTTGAAAATGCCACAGGATGGGATGTCGTAAAGCGAATTCGCAAAATCGTGTCGATGGCGGACAGATATTGAATGAGTAATGCCAAATCAGCGATGCCACCTTCGTGCATGGGGCCGCGGTAATCGTTAACGTTTTGGCCCAACAGATTGACTTCACGGACGCCTTGTTCTGACAGGGCGACAATTTCAGCTAACACATCATCGAGCGGCCGACTGATTTCTTCTCCGCGCGTGTAAGGCACGACGCAGAAACTGCAATATTTGCTGCAACCTTCCATGATGGAGACAAATGCAGAAGGACCGTCCGCGCGTGGTTCAGGCATTTTGTCGAATTTTTCAATTTCAGGAAAACTGATATCAACGACCGATTGTTTTTTGTTTCTGACGTCATTTAACATGTCGCCCAAACGATGCAACGTTTGCGGACCAAAAATCATATCAACATAGGGCGCGCGTTTCAGAATGGCAGCGCCTTCCTGGCTCGCGACACAACCGCCGACGCCGATGACTAATTTAGGATTTTTTTCTTTGAGCTCGCGAATGCGGCCGAGTTCGGAAAATACTTTTTCTTGTGCTTTTTCACGAATGGAACACGTGTTGAGTAAGATGACATCCGCTTCTTCTGGATTGGTGGTTTTTTCCAGATGATGGGAGGCTTTAAGAACATCAGCCATTTTTGTGGAATCGTATTCATTCATCTGGCAGCCATGGGTTTGGATGTAAAGCTTACTCATCGTTTTTTACCTCTTAAAAATCAAGCCGCCTATGATACAATATTTAGCATGAATGATGAAATAAACGAAGAATTAAAACAGCGGGCAGAAAAACTCGGGCTGAGTCATATCAAGCGGCACATCTTTCTCTGTTGCGATCAAACCAAGCCAAAATGTTGCGATCTCGCGTCGGGTTTGATTTCCTGGGATTATTTAAAAACTCGCTTGAAAGAATTGAATTTGACGGAAGAAGGCGGCATTTATCGTAGCAAAGCCGATTGCTTGCGCGTCTGCCGGCGCGGCCCCATCGCGGTCGTTTATCCAGAAGGTATTTGGTATCACTCTTGCACGCCAGAAGTGCTGGAGCGAATTATTCAAGAACATTTAATCGGCGGCAAACCCGTTGAAGAATATATGATTCCCACATGACAACCCGTATTTATCAGGCTATTCCTCTTGCTCTCAATTCACCTGTTCAACTGGATGCAGAGGCGAGTCATCATTTGGCGCGCGTATTGCGTGCGAGTGTTGCCGATCCCGTGATTGTGTTCAATGGGCAAGGTGATGAGTACGCGGGCACGATTATTCGAATCGATAAAAAACATGTGACGGTCGAATTAACGACTCAAATTGTTCGTTCAGCCGAAAGTAAGTTGGAGATTTGGCTGGCCCAGGGGATTTCTCGTGGCGAGAAAATGGATTTCACCATTCAAAAAGCTGTCGAGCTAGGCGTTCACAAAATTGTGCCGCTGTTTACAGAACGTTGTAATGTCAAATTGGATCAGGAGCGCAGTGAAAAACGGCTTAAACACTGGCAATCGGTCGTGATTAGCGCATGTGAACAATCTGGCAGAAATCAAGTTCCTGATGTACTTGCGCCAGAGGCGCTGGAAACGTGGCTTAAGACCATTCAGGCCGATTATTGTTTTGTGTTATCGCCTGTCGCGGAACATAAGCTGAAAAAACACGCGATTCCAGCGGGTGCGCGCGTGGTGTTGCTCATTGGCCCGGAAGGGGGTTTAAGTGAGCGTGAAATTCAGAATGCGATAGAAAATAATTTTTTGCCCCTCAATTTAGGTCCTCGGGTGTTACGCACGGAAACTGCCGCGCTCGCTGCAATTACCACAGTGCAATGCTGTTTTGGCGATATGGCGTGATGGTTTTGACATTTAAAAAGTTTCACGTATAATTCCCCGTCCTTTTTAAGGAGGTGTGTGATATGGCTGATGAAGCAGATATTGCGAATGATCTTATTGCTAGCGCGGTGTTAAGTACGTTAAGCAAAATGCGTCAGGACACGGCTGTTAAAATGGGTCCTAAAGAATGTGTTGAATGTGGGGAAGATATTCCGACGGCTCGTCGTCGCTTAGGTTTTAAGCTTTGCGTGGCATGTGCAGAAGAATCAGAGCGCCGCAACTCATTGTTTGCTAATTAATACTTTGAATTTTACTCAAGGAAGCGTCTTCAATGGAAAATAATAAAACGAATCCGTATACCGATCCTACGGTTGTCCCATTGCGTGAAAATGTGACGGAAGTGATGCGGCATTATTTCGCTAGTTTAAAAGGCGAAGAACCAAGACATGTATATGATTTTTTTCTCGATGAAATTGAGGAACCATTACTGTCTGTGGTGATGAAATATACTCGTAATAACCAGTCTGAAGCAGCACGTATTTTAGGTTTGTCGCGCGGTACCTTGCGAGCCAAGCTGAAAAAATATGGGATGTTGTAATTCCGTAATGATGTCATCCTGAACGAAGTGAAGGACCTCCACGTTATAGGGAGATCCTTCACTTCGTTCAGGATGACAAAAGCTCACAATTCTTGCTACTATCACATAATCAAGATATGGATTATCTATGCAGAGTGATGATGAGTATCAAAATGTAATCCACGAATTATCGGAGCGAATTGTTGCAGCGCAAAAACCAATCCGAGTGCTGGACTCCATCAAGTGGACCAGCGATATCCAAGAGCAATTTTTCAAAAATAAATTCAAAAAACTTCCCCATGTCGATTTGCGTTACTATCAAGAAAAAAATCCATTGCAATTTGATGCTGTAAAAAAACTGGAAGAATTTCACGATATTGAACGTAGTATTCGACGTAAGTTGGGCCAATATAGCGGTGTGGGCAGCATCATGCAGCGCATGTGTCGCGAATATTGCCGTGTGGTCGAAATGCTGCAATCACGCGGCACGCCCCGCTTCACAGAAATTTCGCAGGAATTGTATGGCAGTTCGGAAGACGCATTTCATATTGGTGCGCCTACGCTAAAAGATTTAGCGACGTTGGTATCCAATACGCTTGCCAATATCAAAGACCAGGTGACCACCGCAGCGGATGAAGAAATTTATACGAGCGAAGAAGTGGTTGCCATTCTGGGTGAGAAGCTTTCCAGTTACTTTGCCGATGCAGAGCGCATACCGCGTGTGGAAATCAGTGATGGTATCGTGGCAGATGCGGCGGCAGGTGCTGAGCGCATTAAAATTCATGCGGATTATATGTTTAGCGAACGTCAAATTCGTACGTTTGAAATTCATGAAGGCTGGGTGCATCTTGGCACAACATTAAATGGAATGATGCAACCCGTGTGTACTTTTTTGAGTAAAGGACCACCGTCATCCACTATCACGCAAGAAGGGTTGGCGATTATTACGGAAGTTTTTACTTTTTCTTCTTATCCCGGTCGTTTGAAAAGATTAACGAATCGCATCACAGGTGTGAACATGGCAGAAGAGGGCGCCAATTTTCTGGATGTTTTTAATTTTTTCCGTGAGCAAGGGATGGAGAATATTGATAGTTATCATTCAACGACACGAGTTTTTCGCGGCAGCATTCCGGATGGTGGACCTTTCACTAAAGATCTTTCTTACAGCAAAGGTTTTATTTTGATTTACAACTACGTGCGTCTTGCTGTGCAACGTGGTTTGTTATCGAATATTCCATTGTTATTTGTAGGCAAAACTACGCTGGAAGATATTCATATCATCGCAGATTTGGTCGATGAAAAAATCGTTACGCCACCACGGTATGTCCCACCGCAGTTTCAAGATATTGCCGCGTTAAGTGCATGGATGTGTTATTCGTTGTTTCTGAATAAGTTGGATTTGCAGCGGTTGGCGACGGATTTTAAGGCGATTTTGCTTTAGACTCTGTCGGGCGGAAACGTCATTGCGAGGAGCGCAGCGACGTGGCAATCCAGCTGTCGAAATCTATTTCCGAAGCTGAACGTTATTAAGATAAATCCCATCATCAGGCTCCGCAATAAACCCATCCGGCTCAAATGAAAACATTCGTAAATTTCCAGAACGCGATTTATCACAATGATTTCTAGGAGACGTTTCACCCATCGGTGTGGCTTTTTCAAATGATGCTTGCTGTAATCTTCCAACTACAATTTTCCCAAAGTCGCTGCCTACAGATTGACTCTGTAATGTTCCTCTAGAAACTTGTTCTGATCGTATGGTACATATTTTATTAAAATCATCGAGTGTAATGTGACCATTAAACAATAAAGCAATTTGTAAGCCATAAAAAATAGCGTCGTTGCCGCCGTGACCTTGATAAAAATCAGCATTTCTTAAGGCATCACCACCGAGAGCATAGAGACGTCCATTAATTAAAACTGCGGGTATGTTTGCTCCCATAAAAGTGAGACAAAATACGCTATATTTCAGCTTGTCTTTTTCTACACCGGATTTTTTGCTTTTAGGAATTGAAATCACATAGTCTTCTTGATTAAAAACAGTGGCAAGACATTCTTTTAAATATTCAACACCCGCTAAACGATCAGTTTCAAATTTTTTTGCAACGTTCTCAGAAATATGCATGACGACACTAAATTTAATTTTCTCAACTTCGTTTTGTGTACTTGCATGATAAATTAATCCATAACGATCATCATGTACAATGGATCCTAGCGCCCAGGCAGGAACAATCATGGATTTAGTTTTTTTCGGGGTAACGGTTAAATAAGCCATTACATGATATTTTTGCGGCCTATCTTGAAGAGGATGATAAGTGAAATAAGGCTCTAATAATTTGGCTGTAGTCTGATGGCCACCATCTGTGATAGCTAAACTTTTAAAAAATATTTTTTCTTGCTGTGCTGGATTATGTACATTGATAACAAGCAATGATCCTTCGTTGACATTAATTTCTGATACTTTAGATTCATATAAAAAAGTGCAGAATTTTTGATTGATTTGTCCTATTAAAAGACGCTGCAAATTTTTAATTCCAATGTGTAGTTGTTTTTTTGGTATGTTTGCTGTGCCATGAGAATCTAAATAACCAACGGTTTCAGGCGCCACAAAAATGAGTTGAGGACGTATTGCAAAACTCTTTTTAGCTCTAAGCTCAATCACCAAAACGTTTTTTCCTTCTTGGCAAAGGTCATCTGCTGTTTTTAATCCAGCTAATCCAGCGCCCACTACGACAGCGTCATAGTGAGAAATTTTAGGCATTTTGCTTTGGCGAAATGCTTCATCATCTTCGACTGTTGCAAAAAATGAAAGAGGCTTAGAAAAATGTGAATGCATATAAATTATTTTCGAAGCGGAACATTGTTAGAATAAATTTCATCGTTAGGTGTCGCGACATACCCATCCGGCTCAAATGAAAACATTCGTAAATTTCCAGAATGCGTTTTAGTGCCATGATTTCCAGGCTGCGTTTCACCCATCGGTGTGGCTTTTTCAAAAGATGCTTGCTTTAATTTTCCGACTGTTACGCTTTCTAGTCCTTCTCTTAGTTTCATATCGCGCGTTATAACAGACATTTGTTCTGATCTTGCTCTGCATACGTTATTAAATGCATCAAGGGTAATGTACCCATTGAACAATAAAGCAATTTGTAAACCATAAAATACCGCATCATTGGCACCCTGAGCCTGGTAAAAATCAGCAGTTCTAAATGCATCGCCGCCGAGTGCAAAAAGACGCTCGGACATTTCAAATGCAGCTGAAGTCGCTTCCGTAAAATTAAGACAAAACACACTATATTTTAGCTTATCTTTTTCCGGTCCCCATTTTTTGCTTTTGGGCATCGAAATGGAGTATTCATCTTTATTAAAAGCAGTTTCAAGACATTCTTTTAAATACGCAACACCAGCAAGACGATCCGTTTCAAATTTTTTTGCTAACTCTTCTGTGATATGCATGACGACACTGAACTTCATTTTTTTAACGTCTTCATCCAAGGCACTGTTATGATAAATTACGCCATAATGATCGCGATGTTTAATTGCTCTTATAGTAGTGTCTTCCCAGTCAGGAACACGCATGAATTCGCTGTTTTTTGGAGTGACAGTTAAATAGGCCATGACATGATATTTTTCAGGTCTGTCTTGGACGGGTCGGTAAGTAATATAAGGTTCTAATAAATTAGCTGTCTCGTGCTTGCCACCATCTGTGATTGCTATTTTTTTAAAAGAAATTTTTTCTTGTTGAGTTGGATTGTCTAGATGGGTCAGAAGCAAGGTGCCTTCTTTTACGTTAATTTCCGTTACTTTGGATTCAAACGCGATCGTGCAGGATTGATGATTGATTCTTTCCAATAAAAAACGTTGGTAATCCTTAATTCCGATGTGCGGCGTCATATATTCAACGAAATAAATATCTTCATCAGACATATTTTTTTGATCGAAAGAAGACGCATGTTCGATGATGTCTTCGCGAGCCAGAACTAATTGAGGTCGTAAAGCAAAATGTTTTTTTGATCTTTTTTCAATGACTAAAACGTTCTTTCCTTTTTTGCTTAATTCTATCGCTGCAGTTAACCCAGCAATACCTGCACCTACGATGACATCATCATAGCTCGCTATTTTAGGAGTCATAGCTTTCACAATCGCTACATCATCTTCGACTGTTGTAAAAAAAGATAGAGGCTTAGAAAAATGTGAGTGCATAAATAATCAACCAAATTAATGATCATTTATTATACACTATATAAGGTTTTGCTCAAGCTTTCCTGCCTTATCCACCCCGATTTCGATGCTGAGCGCCTTTCTCGCTTTTCAGATTTTCTTCAATAAATTCAATGATCTTCCCAGCAACATCAATATTCGTCGCTTTTTCAATCCCTTCAAGACCGGGCGATGCATTGACTTCAATGACAAGTGGACCACGATCCGATCTGACGATATCCACACCCGCAATATTTAACCCCATGATATGCGCAGAGCGAATCGCCATCGTGCGTTCTTCATCCGTGATTTCAACTGCGCTGGCCTGGCCGCCTCGATGGAGGTTTGAGCGAAATTCTTCAGAGGATTTTGATTGACGCTTCATCGCGGCAACCACATTGCCTCCCACCACGAAACAACGTATATCGGCGCCACCAGCTTCTTTAATATATTCTTGCACCAGGATATTCACTTTGAGGCCTAAAAACGCTTCAATCATGCTGCGCGCTGCTTTGCTCGTTTCAACCAGAATGACGCCAATACCTTGCGTCCCTTCCAAAAATTTAATGACGAGCGGCGGGCCGCCAACCATTTTGATGAGATCCTGGATTTCATCCAGTGAGTGGGCAAAGCCCGTGATCGGCAAGCCAATCCCTCTTTTTGAGAGTAATTGCAGGCAACGTAACTTGTCACGCGAACGCGTAATCGCTATCGAATCATTAACACAAAACACATTCATCATTTCCAATTGGCGCACAACCGCGGCACCATAAAAGGTAACCGACGCACCGATGCGTGGGATAACTGCATCATAAAATGGTAATTCTTTCCCTTTGTAATGAATGGAAGGATGCGAGGATGTGATATTCATGTAACATCGCAACGTATCAATCACATCGGCTTCATGCCCATGTAATTTAGCCGCCTCGACCAGGCGGGTTGTCGAGTAAAGATCTTGCCGTCTCGATAGAATCGCGATTTTCATAATAAGCCTTTTTATACTTTTTGATCACGCGCATCTTACTTCAATCACAAAAGAGAGTGCACTATTTTTATTTTTTGATAAATGACTTGCCTGGATTGACAATGAACCGTTTACGTATGGCACTTCTGCCTAATAACATGCGAAATAACATCGTATCCCGCTCGGTCAAGGTGATTTCAATGTCCCAGGTTTTATCTCCCAAAATAACGGGGGTGCGAATCACAAAACGTTCTTCCCGGTGGCCGCCCGAGTCTGTTACCCACCGTTGATCGATTATATCAGCGGTACAACTTAATGTGACATCCACATTGTTTTGCAGCGGATGGATGTCGAAAGCAATGCGATCTTTGTCACCTTCTTTAAACGGTCGAAGCGCAAACGCATGGAGTGCTGATGTCCGCGCGCCCGTATCTATTTTTGCCTTGATTTTATGGATATGCAGTTCAGGCAATGCAACCCATTCGCGCCAGCCGATAAATGCTAGCTTGCGCTTTTTTTTAGGTAGCTTGTCATTTGCGTCAGTGGCCATAGTAACTTAAATATTATCACAATTTTTCATCGTCTGTTCTTTTGTGAATAAGCACGCGAGAGGGGAAGGGAATTTCAATTCGGTGTTCAGCAAAAGCATTTTTTATATCGGCCAATAGCGTGCTTTTTAATTGATTATAATCGTTTTTATTTCCCCAGGCATAAAACTGGATATTGACGCTGGAGTCTGCCAGCGCATCAACACCAATGTAAGGCACGGGTTCATCCAGGCATAGCGGATTATTTTTTGCGATGCGTAATAAAATTTTTTCGACTACGTTGAGATCTTCTTTGTAAGCGATACCAATAATCAAATCAACGCGCCGTATAGGAAAATAAGACACATTGGTGATCGCGGATTTAATCAATACTTCATTGGGTAATCGCACCATTGTGTTATTAGGCGTGCGAATTTTTACGGATAAAAAATCGATCGACAGGACTTCGCCTTGTATGTCATTGACTTTGATCGTGTCGCCAATTTCAAATGGTTTTTCACCAATGATAAAAACACCACTCACGACATTTGACATAGAGGTTTGTGATGCAATACCTAATGCGACCGTTAAAATTCCCGTTGCACCTAGTAGCGCACTGATATTAAATCCGAGTTGCTGAATAGCCGATATCAAAAACAAAATAAAAATCACATAAAATAAAATGCGGCGTAACAGCATGGCTTGATGCGGTCTAAGACGTTTCCTGAATGCGCGATTGATGCTTGCGCTCAATAATTTACTTATGAAAAAACCGGCAATAATTAATAAAGCAGCGCGAAATGCTGCTGCAATGTGTAATTCAGTGATTAGATTATTTAGAGTATCCACTATGTTTCCCTCGCGTTCTACAGATATACTTGCTCAGCATATCCGTTTATTAAGGAAAATTACAATGAGAGAATATGGAAGACTACAAGGTGAGATAACCGTTCAAAATGCCGCGCGTGAGATTCTAACTGCCGCAAATCCATTGAAAATCAGATTATTAGCCGATCATTTTCAAGCAAAAAAAGATTACAGCAAAGCATTACTTTTTTCCTATCTTGCAGTTGCATTTTTAGATCCAAAAGATCCGGCGCGGCAGGGCTATTTTGATTACATACGTGATTTTCAAGTGCTTAATATGTTTGGAAAACCGCATAAAGAGTTTACACTCATGCAAATATTTTTAATGGGGTGCATGACATTATCAAAAGAAAAGCTGGTTCAGTTAACAAAGTTAGGATCAGAAAATCCATTCGGACTTATTTTACGTGTTATAGATGACGAACTTGAAAGTGTAAAAAAACTCGAAAGTAATGGAATATTGACTGAGGACGAATTAAAAATCGTAAAAGCAAGATTGGAGAAATCGATTACCGCTTTATACTGGGAGACAGGTATAAAGAATATGTTAGGCAAAGATGTATTAACAATTATTCGAGCTAAGAATGCGACTTTCTTGGATCCCATAGCATTGCCAACATTGATAAGTATAGGCTTAGCGTAAGTTTTTTATTCCGAATTATATTGATTGATGAGTGGCAGTAAGATGTTTTGCCAATCGGTGTCATTCAAAATTCCCACATATTGATAGCGAATTCGGCCTTTTTTATCGATGATAAATGTTTCTGGTGTGCCATAAATTTGGAATTGATCGCCTAACTCACCACTGATATCCGAGGCAATTAAATCAAATGGATTGCCCGAAGTAGATAACCAGTTTTTCGCGGCTTCAGGATTATCACGATAATTGATGCCATAAATCGGAATATGAAAATCACTTTTTATTTTTAATAACATGTCATGCTCATTACGACACGCGCCACACCAGGATGCCCAAAAATGCAGTAAATAGACTTGATTGGTTAAGCTGTTTTGAGAGAGTTGGACTTCAGAGTCATATAGCGCAGGCAGATTAAATTCAGGCAGGGAAGCAGCATTTATTTGCGTAGAATGTGGTTGCTCTGAATTTTTAAAATAAAAGAACACCCCAAAAATTAAGGTGCCGAGCAAAATAAAATAAAAAAACATGTTATTATTATTAGAATTCATATGGGTTATCATAACATAGAAAACTCTATACGCACGAACTCAGAAGGACCTCAATCATGTCAGATCTTTTGTCTCAGCCAACTCTTTTAAAAGATTCATTTATCAATGAAACGCAGTATCGAGATATGTACGCACGCTCGCTACGCGATCCGAAAAATTTTTGGAGTGAACAAGCCGACAAGTTTGTGACTTGGTTCAAGCGTTGGGATGAAGTTGTCACTGGCGATCTTACCAAATTAAATGTGCAATGGTTTCAAAATGGAAAATTAAATGCTTGCTACAATTGCCTTGACCGTCATTTAGAAACCCGTGCAAAACAAACCGCCATTATTTGGGAAGGTGATGATCCAGCAGAATCAAAAAAAATGACTTATGCAGAATTGCATGAACAAGTTTGTCAATTCGCGAATGTGCTGAAAAAAATAAACATCAAAAAAGGCGATCGTGTTTGCATTTATATGCCCATGGTTCCAGAAGCGATTGTTGCGATGCTTGCCTGCACACGCATTGGCGCAGTGCATTCCGTGGTATTTGCAGGGTTTTCGCCAGATTCACTCAGCACACGAATTCTTGATTCAGATTGTCAGGTAGTCATTACGGCAAACGAAGGTGTGCGCGGCAACAAAATTATTCCGCTGAAAAAAAATGTCGATGAAGCACTGACTAAATGCCCGCGTGTGCGTCATGTTGTGGTGGTAAAACGCAATGAAAATTCCGTTGCCTGGCAAGAAGGTCGTGATCTTTGGTATCACGACGTGATGGAAAAAGCCGCAAAAAATTGTCCGTGTGAAATGATGGATGCGTCCGATCCATTATTTATTTTATATACGTCCGGTTCAACGGGAAAACCAAAAGGAATTTTACATACGCTCGGCGGTTATTTAGTTTATGTCGCCATGACATTTAAATATATTTTTGATTATCACGATAATGATGTGTACTGGTGCACTGCGGATATCGGATGGGTGACGGGACATTCTTATCTTGTTTATGGTCCATTGTGTAACGGTGCTATTTCACTGGTTTTTGAGGGTGTGCCGAACTATCCAACACCCAGTCGATTTTGGGAAGTGATTGATAAGCATCAAGTCAATATTTTTTATACCGCACCGACTGCGATTCGCGCATTGCGACGTGAAGGTGATAAGTGGGTGAAAAAAACCAAGCGACAAAGTTTAAAATTACTCGGCACAGTGGGCGAGCCCATTAATCCAGATGTGTGGGATTGGTATTATCAGACAATTGGCGAAGGTCGTTGTCCCATTGTCGATACCTGGTGGCAAACGGAAACAGGCGGAATTTTAATTAGTCCATTGCCAGGTGCCACTGCATTAAAACCCGGTTCTGCGGCAAAACCATTTTTTGGAATTGTGCCTGCCATCGTCGATGAAAAAGGTAATGAAGTGCCTGTTGGCAAAATGGGAAAACTCATTATCAAACAACCTTGGCCCGGAATGCTGCAAACGGTTTATGGCGATCGTGACCGTTTTGTGAGTACGTATTTTAAAGATGTTCCAGGCAATTATTTAACGGGCGATAACGCACGTTGTGATGAAGATGGTTATTACTGGATTACAGGACGTAATGATGATGTGATCAAAGTTGCAGGTCATCGAATTGGAACCGGTGAAATTGAAAGTGCGTTTATTGAAAATTCACACGTGTCAGAAGTCGGTGTCGTTGCAGTAACGGATGATGTCAAAGGTGAAAGTATTTATGCATTCGTCACATTAAAATCAGGTGTTAAACCCAGTGAAGAATTAAAAAAAGAATTGGTTCAACAAGTTCGTCATGCGATTGGTGCGATTGCTACACCGCGCTATATTCAATGGACAGATGCCTTACCTAAAACACGCTCGGGAAAAATCATGCGACGTTTGCTGCGTAAGATTGCGAATAATGATTTGGATGATTTGGGCGACACGTCGACTTTGGCGGATCCGCAAGTGGTTGATAATCTAATTAAAAATAGGTTGAATGAAAAAATGGTAAAATAAAACAAAGCCGGCGAGGAATTTTTCAATGCCAATGAATGTCGCACAAAAACTCATTCAAGCACATCTCCTGGAAGGTGAAATGATTCCAGGGCAAGAAATTTCTCTCAAGATCGATCAAACACTCTGTCAAGACGCAACAGGCACTCTCGTGATGCTGGAGTTGGAAGCCATGCAGCTTGATCGGGTTAAGACAGAAATTTCCGCGCAATATGTCGATCACAATTTAATTCAAGAAGATTATAAAAACGCTGACGATCATTTATTTTTACAAAGTGCGTCGCAACGTTTTGGTGTCTGGTTTAGTCGTCCAGGCAATGGTGTGAGTCATCCAGTGCACATGGAAAATTTCGGCAAACCCGGCAAAACACTCCTAGGCTCTGACAGTCACACATGCGCCGCAGGTTGTCTGGGCATGCTCGCGATGGGTGCCGGCGGTTTGGAAGTTGCAATGTCGATGGCAGGACATCCTTTTCATGTGACGATGCCAAAAATTTTTGGAATTAAGTTAACTGGAAAATTACCTGATTGGGTCAGTGCCAAAGATGTTATTTTAGAAGTGTTGCGTCGTCATGATGTGAAAGGTGGCGTCAATCGAATTATCGAATATTACGGTGCAGGCTTAAAAAATTTGACGGCAATGGATAGGCATGTGATCGCAAACATGGGCGCAGAATTAGGCGCAACAGCAACGGTTTTTCCTTCTGATCAAGAAACCTTAAAATTTTTACGTTCGCAAGATCGTGAAGCTGACTGGATTGAATTGGTCGCAGACAAAGGTGCGAAATACGATATAAACGATAAAATTGATTTATCAACACTCGAACCTCTCATTGCATTACCATCCAGTCCAGGAAAAGTTGTGCCCGTGCGCGATGTTGTTGGGCGTGATATTTATCAAGCGTATGTTGGATCATCTGCAAATCCAGGGTTTCGCGATTTTGCCATGTCTGCATTGATGGTAAAAAATAATTGTGTCAGTTCAAATGTGTCATTTGATGTGAATCCCACATCACGAAATCAATTAGAAGATTTGGCAGAGAATGGCTTGCTGAGTTATTTAATTCACGCAGGCGCTCGCATCCATCAAGCAGGCTGCAATGGTTGTATTGGCATGGGACAAGCGCCCGCAACCGGGCGAAATAGCTTGCGCACTGTGCCGCGAAATTTCCCAGGACGTTCTGGAACAAAAGAAGATAGTGTTTATTTGTGTAGTCCAGAAACCGCAACTGCATCTGCGCTGAACGGTTGCATCACTGATCCACGAACAATGAATATGCCTTATCCAAAAATAAAATTACCAAAACATCCCAGCATTAATCACAGCATGTTAACCGCACCATTACCGTTAGCGGAAGCGAGAAAAATTGCGTTGGTAAAAGGTCCTAACATCGCATCCATTCCGCCGTTGCATCCCATGCCCATCGATTTGAAATTACCAATTTTATTAATAGTCGGCGACAATATTTCTACGGATGAAATTATGCCAGCAGGCGCGCGTGTTTTACCGTATCGCAGTAATATCCCAAAAATCAGCGAATTTTGTTTTGATATTCTGGATGATACGTACGCCAAACGCGCGCAGTCCATACATGAGCAAGGCGGCCATGCCATTCTGGGTGGCGAAAATTACGGTCAAGGTTCGAGTCGCGAACATGCGGCGCTTGCTCCGCGTTATTTAGGATTACGTTTGGTGATAACAAAAAGTTTTGCACGAATTCATTGGCAGAATTTAGTGAATTTCGGTATTTTACCGGTGACATTTGCGCATCCTGAAGATTACAACAAATTACACGTTGGCGATGTGCTCGAAATAAAAAATGTGATTGAGAGTCTTCGCGAGAGCCATGAAATTATTGCAACTGTTTTGAATAAAGAAATTCAAATACCATTGAAGCATGCATTATCGAAGCGCCAAATTGATGTGCTTGCTTTAGGTGGTTTGATCAATTGGGTTAAACAGGTTTAAACAGGGTTAATCAAGTATGAAAAATCAAAAAACCAATGCTTCGTATCGTTGGGATGATATTTTATTTTTTGAAGATCAATTGACAGAAGAAGAACGCATGATAAAAGATGCGGCGCGTGCTTATGCACAAGAAAAATTACAACCGCGCGTACAAGCGGCATTTCATGATGAACATTTTGATCGAGCAATTTTATCTGAAATGGGTCAGCAAGGTTTTTTAGGTGCGACGATTAAAGGTTATGGTTGTGCGGGAATTAATTATGTTGCTTATGGATTGCTGACACGAGAAATAGAACGAGTGGATTCAGGTTATCGTTCAGCGATGAGCGTGCAATCGAGTTTGGCAATGCACGCGATTTATGCTTATGGCAGCGATGCACAACGCGAAAAATTTTTACCGAAAATGGCAAGCGGTGATTGGGTAGGTTGTTTTGGATTAACGGAACCCAATCATGGTTCAGATCCGAGTGGCATGGAGACGCGCGCGAAAAAAGTTGCAAATGGTTATCTTTTGAAAGGCAATAAAATGTGGATTACCAATTCACCAATTGCCGATGTTTTTATTGTCTGGGCGAAAAATGAGGCGGGACGCATTCGTGGATTTATTCTCGAAAAAAACATGGCTGGCTTATCAACGCCTGTGATGCACGGCAAAATGAGTTTGCGTACATCAATAACGGGTGAAATTGTCATGGAAGATGTTTTTGTTCCAGATGAAAATGAATTACCGAATGCGGATGGTTTATCTGGACCACTCGGTTGTTTGGACAGCGCGCGTTATGGAATTGCATGGGGTGTTTTGGGCGCTGCAGAATTTTGTTGGCATGCGGCGCGACAATATGTGTTAGATCGTTCGCAATTCGGAAAACCACTTGCGGCAAATCAATTGATTCAAGCGAAATTAGTTAACATGCAAACGCAAATTACCCTGGCGTTACAAAGTTGTTTACGCGTGGGACGTCTTAAAGATGAAGGACGCATCGTCACACCAATGGTTTCTTTAATCAAACGTAATTCTTCGCTGATTGCACTGGATGTTGCACGTGAGTCGCGTGATATGCATGGCGGTAATGGAATTATGGAAGAGTTTAATGTGATTCGGCATATGTTGAATTTAGAAACGGTTAAAACCTATGAAGGGACCTCGGATATTCACACGCTCATTTTAGGTC
>CAZAXX010000036.1:0-24143 GCA_964489265.1 uncultured Coxiellaceae bacterium | reverse complement strand
CATACGCCATAATGAGCGGTGACTGGAGTTCAGACTTTTGCTCTTCCGATCTCGGCCAGTCTTGTGCGTCTGCCTGGCGTTGGGAAAAAAACGGCTGAACGGGTGGTAATTGAAATGCGTGATAAATTAGCTGCATGGGCGCAGCACTCGCCAGTCGAATTAAATTTATTGACGCCAGTATCCGAACGCTCTGCACGCAGTCAAATTGTCCAGGATGCGATTTCAGCATTGATTGCTTTAGGTTATAAACCGCAAGAAGCTAGTCGCACCGTCGGTAAAGTGGATGATGGCGCCTTGAGCAGTGAAGAAATTATTCGCAAGGCTTTAAGGGAGATGGTATGAAAGAAACAGATAGAATGATTTCCCCGGAACAAAAGGACAATGATCCCATTGATCGCGCAATTCGTCCTAAAACATTACAAGATTATATTGGACAACCAGCCGTTCGCGAGCAAATGGAAATTTTCATTCAAGCAGCCCGAGCACGCCGTGATGCATTGGACCACGTATTAATTTTTGGGCCACCAGGGTTAGGCAAAACAACACTCGCGCATATTGTTGCAAATGAAATGGGGGTGGGATTACGGCAAACATCGGGCCCTGTGTTAGAACGCCCAGGCGATGTTGCAGCATTGCTTACCAATTTACAAGAACGCGAAGTTTTATTTATTGATGAAATCCATCGCTTAAGCCCTGTTGTTGAAGAAGTGCTTTATCCTGCAATGGAAGATTATCAACTGGATATCATGATCGGCGAAGGACCCTCAGCCCGCTCTATTAAATTAGATCTGCCGCCGTTTACTTTAATTGGTGCAACAACACGCGCAGGTTTGCTCACTTCACCTTTGCGTGATCGTTTCGGCATTGTGCAACGCTTAGAGTTTTATCCGGTGACTGAATTAACCCAAATTGTTGCTCGCTCTGCGGCAATTTTAGGTGTGCAAATGGATCAAGCCAGCGCGGAAGAAGTCGCGAAACGCTCGCGTGGCACACCGCGTATCGCCAATCGATTATTACGTCGCGTGCGTGATTATGCCGAAGTAAAAGCTAACGGTCACATCGAAGTCACGATTGTGCGTCGTGCACTGGATTTATTAGATGTCGATGACCAGGGATTCGATATGATGGATAGAAAAGTACTCTTGGCATTGATTGATAAATTCGGGGGAGGCCCAGTGGGCGTCGATAGTTTAGCTGCAGCCATTAGCGAAGAACGTGGTACGATTGAGGACGTGATAGAACCGTTTTTGATTCAACAAGGTTTTATGATTCGCTCACCCCGCGGCCGTATTGCGACCCGCCACGCCTATTTGCATTTTGGTTTACCGATACCTGAGAAAATAGTTCAGCAGAAAAATTTAAGTTTATTTGAAGAAATGGAGTAGGGCGTTTGCGCTTGGGGAGTACAAACGATACAATATTTTACGAACTGATGAATTAACAACGGAGAGCTAAAACGTGACGATGGATTCTTCATTGTGGACCTATTTTATAAATGCCAGTTTTTTAGTGAAATTGGTGATGTTCTTACTGATCGTTGCATCAGTTATTTCATGGACTTATATCCTGCAGCGCACGGTCTATTTGAAAGAAGTGCGTAAAACGACCACGGAATTTGAAAATGCTTTTTGGTCTGGCGGCGATTTATCGAAACTGTATGCCGATAGCGTGAAAAATAAAGATGATGTAGAAGGAATGGAAACGATTTTTCAGGCTGGTTTCAAGGAATTTTTACGACTGCATAAACAAGCCGGCATGACTGCAGATGCCATACTCGCAAGCGCCAGACGCGCAATGAATGTCGCGCAAATGCGAGTGCAAGACAAGCTCGAAATACATTTGCCGACACTGGCAACGGTTGGTTCGACCAGTCCTTTCGTTGGAATTTTTGGAACGGTGTGCGGCATCATGTTGACTTTCCGCACGTTGGCAAATGTGCAGCAAGCAACGATTTCCATGGTGGCGCCAGGCATTGCAGAAGCATTAATTGCAACCGCAATGGGCTTGTTTGCGGCGATTCCGGCGGTGGTCGCATACAATCGTTTCACGACCGATATTAATCGTTTACTAAGCCGTTTTGATGTATTCCAGGAAGAATTTTCCAATATTTTATTTAGACAGGCACAAATTTCATTAAACAATCAGGCTGAAGTGAAGGAGTCATAAAATATGAATTACCTTGTTGCTTCGCGAAAAGCACGTCGGCCGATGGCAGAAATTAATTTGGTACCATTTATCGATGTGATGTTAGTGTTGCTGGTTATTTTTATGATTACGACGCCACTTTTAACGCAAGGCGTCAAAATTGATTTACCGCAAACAGAAAATAAAGCGGTTCCACCCGATCAAAAAGAACCGTTGATTGTGACTGTCGATTCAACCGGTAATTTTTATCTCAATATTTCGAGTAAACCAAACCAACCGGTGACCGAGCGCGTATTGAGTAATTTAGTCAAAAGCCAATTATCAGGCGATGTGCCAGAAGCGCAACAACGTCCCGTGTTAGTGCGCGGTGACAAAAATGCAAATTATGGGAAAGTAGTAGAAGCAATGGTGTTGTTGCAACAAGCGGGTGCTAAAAGTGTAGGATTGATTACCCAAAAACCATCTCAATCCAATCAAAGCTCAGGCTAGTAATATGCAAGTCAGAAAAGAAAAATATTCAAAATCATTTTTCTTCTCTCTATTGCTGCATATCATCGTGTTGATTGCGCTGGTCGCAAGTTTTGATTTTACTTCCCAAATGGCAGTGTTACAAAAGTCGGATCAAAATACAGAAATTGTGAACGCCATGGTGATGGATGCGCCAGCACCAGCACCATCACCCACTAAAGTAATTCCTCAACCAAAACATCTCATGCCTAAACCGGTTGTTGTGAAACCACAAACACCACCAAAACCACAAGAAAAACCGGAAATCACGCAACCTAAAAAACAGGCCATTGCAATCTCAGATAAAAAACAAAAGAAACGTGAGCAAGATAACATTGCTAAACAATTATTATCTGACATTAAAAAACAGTCAGACCAACAAAAGAAAGTGAAACAACAAACGGCGTTGGCAGCCGCATTTGAAAAAGAAATGAAACAACTCAAGACAAAATCAAATCAGCGCCAAATGATGCAAGCAAAAGCGAGTATCGCGGGCGCACAAACGCAACAGAAAATGAAAGGTGAAGTTGATAAGTATAAAGCGCTAATCTCCCAGGCGATCAGTCAAAACTGGATTATTCCAGGCTCAGTTGATAAACGGTTATCCGCGCAATTATTAATTCGGGTGGCGCCGGGTGGTGTTGTGTTAGATGTGCAAATTGTTAAAAGCAGTGGCGATGAAAACCTGGATCGTTCTGCACGTGCCGCTGTATTTAAATCATCACCTTTGCCTGTGCCAACCAATACCGATGAATTTGAACCCTTTAGACAATTTGTCTTAAAAGTTAAGCCAGAAAATGTGTTAACTTCCGATAACTTAGTGAGTTAGGAAGCGCCCTGGTTCCTTTAGATCATTGATTTGCGGTATATTGGAGATAAGTAGCCGGCACTTGCAATGTGGAGGGATTCCTTGTGATTCTAGAGATTTGTATGGCGGCAGCAATTTTAATATTGATGCTATACGCATTATTCTCTGTGCGTCACATAAAAAAATTCAAACAACAAAGCATCACACTCGAAAGTGAATTGCAAGAAGAAAGAAAAAAGCGACAATTAATAAGAGACGAATTTAATATTCTACAACAAAAAGTTTCACAAGACCTTTTAACCGATCCACTCACTGGATTACCTAGCCGTAAAATATTTGAAGATCATTTGAAATTAACCATCAATCAAAGTCTCCGCCATCAATTAACATTTTGCGTCATGTTTTTAGATCTGGATGGATTCAATATTATTAATGATGCGCTTGGTTATGATCGTGGTGATGAATTATTAAAAGAAGTTGCAAAGCGTTTAGCAACTTGTGTGAGACAGGTTGATACGGTGAGTTATTTTGGTAGCGATGAATTTGTTTTTATTTTTTCGCAACTCACCAAGGCTGAAACGGCAGCTTATATTGCGCAACGACTACTGGATACAATTGCACAACCCATCGTCGTGCAAGGTCAAGAACTCTATGTGACAGCCAGTATCGGCATCGCGGTCGCTCCTACAGATGGGAGTGATGGCGAAACGCTATT
Source organism: uncultured Coxiellaceae bacterium (assembly GCA_964489265.1). Classification (GTDB taxonomy): domain Bacteria; phylum Pseudomonadota; class Gammaproteobacteria; order DSM-16500; family DSM-16500; genus CAYRUP01. The sequence goes on along the minus strand of CAZAXX010000036.1, from coordinate 19,968 downwards.
GAAATATGCCAATATTGCATTACATCAGGCAAAAACAAATGGCAGAAATACCTACCAATTTTTCCGCGAAGAAATGCATGCGTTAAGTAAACGAGAATTATTATTGAGTTCCAGTTTACGTAATGAAGTTGTTTTTCAGAATTTTGGCGTTTACTATCAACCGCGAGTGAATGTGGAAACCAAAAAAGTGGTTTCGATGGAAGCGATTTTGCGTTGGAATCATCCCGAGTTTGGCCAGGTAACGTTTGAAGAAATTTCTCAATTGGCAGAAAAAAATAATAGTATTTTCGCTATCAATGAATGGCTGTTACGCACTGCGTGTCAGGATTTTTTGAAATGGCGCGAACAAGAATTTAATCCGCAATCGGTCGCAATCCCCATTTCATTAAAACAATTGGAAAATTCGCATTTCATCCAGAAAATCACAACTATTTTACATGAGACCGGAATTGATGCGAATTGTCTCGTATTCGAAATTAATGAGCCCTCTTTGTTGACCAAAATTGAAGTGGTTGAAAAGATGTTATATATGATGAAACGGTTAGGTGTGCAAATCGCAATAAATAATTTTGGTGCCAGTCATTTGCAACTACAACAATTAAGACGCTTGCCTGTTGATATCTTCAAAATGGATAAATCACTTATTTATGATGTGACTAACAACCAGGAAAGTGAAGCCATTATAAAAATGATTATCTCTCTCGCAAAAAGTTTGCAAGCCAATGTGGTGGCGGAAGGCGTGGAAGATGTTAAGCAAAAAAATGCGCTCATTGCATTGGGTTGTACGATTATGCAAGGCGCCGTCTTTAGCAAGCCAGCCCTCGCAGATGGATTTACCGAGGAAATGATTTTGATTTAACGCTTTAATTCCCTTATCATACTTCAAACGCGGCACCTCTGGAGATGTACATTCGTATGCGAAGATTAATAACCATTCTATTGTTTAGTTTGGGCCTCTTTATTTCGAATCAGGCTTTTGCCTTGTTAACGATGGAGTTGACACGTGGTGTGGCAGGCGCTATCCCGATTGCAATCGTTCCTTTTAGCGTGTCAGGCAACACTCCTTCGCAAAATGTATCCGAGATTATTGCAAACGACTTAAAAAATAGTGGTCGTTTTAAAGTATATGGCGGTGCAACTGTTAGCTCTGATATGCCACTCAGTTATTACCGTAGCATAGGCGCAGATAATGTCGTGATCGGTTCTGTTGTCGCTGCGGGAGATGGCAGTTACCAGGTTACTTATAAATTAATGGATACGTTTAGAGGAAAAGATGAGGCAAAAGCGGGCGCTACTTTATTGAAAGGAAAATTTGTAGTATCCGATTCTAAACTACGTCCATTGGCACATCACATCAGCGATTTAATTTATCAACAAATTACCGGCGTCAGAGGAATTTTCTCAACTCGGTTAGCCTATATCGTTGTGCAACGTTCTGAAGATGGAACCGCGCAGCATACACTTGAAGTTTCCGATGCAGATGGTTACAACCCACGTCCGTTATTAACATCCAATGATCCCATTATGTCGCCTGCCTGGTCACCGGATGGCAGAAAGATTGCCTATGTTTCTTTTGAGGGACGAAAATCATCGATTTACATTGAAGATGTCGCAACCGGCACACGGCAGTTGGCGAGTAATTATCCCGGCATTAATGGCGCACCCGCCTGGTCGCCAGATGGCAGAAAACTGGCCCTCGCTTTGTCGAAAGGGGGTACCCTCAATGTTTACATCATGGAGTTGGCATCACATCGATTGACGCCAGTGACGCATGATTGGTCGATTAATACAGAACCAGCTTGGGCACCGAATGGCAAATCTATTATTTTCACTTCAAATCGAAGTGGCGGGCCGCAAATTTATCAAAAAAATCTGGTGACGGGTGCCATCAATCGGATTACTTATGATGGAAATTATAATGCGCGCGGTTCATTCACCCCAGATGGCAATCATATTGTGATGCTGAATCAGGAATCCAAGTTATATAATATTGGCGTCCTGGATTTGAATAGCGGCATGTTCCGGGTATTAACCAATTCATCAGGCACTGACAATGAATCACCTAGTATGGCGCCGAATGGCAGTATGATACTATATGGCACGATTTATTCGGGTCGTAGTGTGTTGGCGATGGTTGCAAGTGATGGTAGTGTACAACTTCGTCTGCCGGCTCGAAATGGTGAAGTCCAGGATCCAGCCTGGTCACCGTATTTATCTTGATTGAGTTGATAACAAAAGGGAGAAGGGTCATGAAGTTAAAAAAATTAACACAAGTTTTAGTGATTAGCTGCGGTATTTTAGCATTAGGCGCATGTTCCTCTACAAAGCATGGTCCTAATGGCAGTGATCTAAACACAACAGCTATGAATGATATGAATAATGCTGGGGCGCAAGCTTCCGGAGTAGGTGATAGCGATCGTTTTGGCGGAGATCAAAGAGGTTCAGCGGGCCATGGCGGTAAGTTAGCTAAACGTACCTACTATTTTGATTTTGACAAATACAATGTGCGTGATACAGACAGATCAGCTATTTTAGCGAATGCGGATTGGTTGGCAGCACATCCCAATTCCAAAGTGATTTTAGAAGGTCATACCGATCCACGTGGAAGCCGTGAATATAATGTTGGCCTTGGCGAAAATCGCGCTAAAGCAGTATTAGATTTATTGCAATCACGCGGCGTGAATCCAGATCAAATTCGCATTGTGAGTTATGGTTCAGAACGTCCTGCTTCTGCTGGCCATACCGATCAAGATTTTCAATTAGATCGTCGCGCAATCATTGATCTTGCACAGAGATAATCTATGCTAACTAAATCTCTTAAGAGAGCTCTTATGGTGGCGATACTGTCAAGTGTCGCCATAACCGCATACGCTGAAGACGCACCTGTTTATGATGTAGATAATTATCCGCCGCAATTTGATGGACAAACGGATAGTGGTCGTGCACCACAGGCTGCATCTCCAAAGCCAGAGCAGGCCCCTGCAGCTCAATCTCCGGCGCCTAGCCAGGAGCAGGATGTACCGGTGGCTTCTGCAACGCAATCACTGCCGATGGACCAGCGTATCGCGCGAATGGAACAACAGCTGACGAATTTGCAGCGTTCTCAATCAGCAACGAAATTAAACGACTTGCAAAGTGAAATTCAAGCGTTACGTGGCCAGGTTGAAGAATTGACGCATCAATTGCAGCAAATGCAAAGTCAGCAACGTTCTATGTATTCGGATTTGGATAAGCGAATCAATAAACAGGCGATGACGAGTCAAATTGCTACTCAACAACCTTCGCCCGATGATGATTTGCCTGTTCCACCAAAGACGACATTAAAGCCTAAGCAACAAAAATCCTCAGCAATCAAGTCAAAAACCAAAGTTGCATCTGCTGCTGATGCTCCGCTGGATGCTTCTGCTACGGATTCAACAGCTCCAGCTGCTGAGGCGGTTGCAAGTAAAAATACGCAACCAGCAGGTAGCTCAGATCAAGAAGAGTTACAAATGTATCAGAGCGCTTATGACTTGATAAAAGACAGTAAATTTGATCAAGCCATTGCTGTTCTACAAAACATGCTGAAGAAATATCCTAGCGGACAATCCGCTGCCAATGCGCATTATTGGTTAGGCGAATTGTATGGGTTGCAAAAGAAAAAGGATCAAGCTGCCGTAGAGTTTGCGAGTGTTGTAAAAAATTATCCAGATAGTCCTAAAGTATCCGATGCACAGGTTAAGCTGGGCATGATTTACGCCGCTCAATTTAAATGGACTGATGCGAAAAGCACATTTAAAAAAGTGATGAGTCGATATCCAGGTACCACTTCTGCACGTTTAGCAGCGCAACAGTTAAAAGAAATTAAGGCGGGCGGGCATTAGTTAGCCTCATTGCGAACCCACGTCAGATTGCCACGCCCAGCAAAGAACGCTGGGCTTGCAATGCAATGTTGCATGGCTCACTAATTTTTCGTGCCCGAGCCCGCGTGCGTGCCCGTGCCCGTTTTTTCTTCAACAAACCGACTAAGCAATTCTGTCATGCCAGCATGTTTTTAGCTGGCATCCAGTCCTCATCAAAGCCGCTCTGGATGCCAGCTAAAAACATGCTGGCATGACAGAATTGCGCTGACTTAGATAGCTCAAGAAAAAGCTTGGTTTTTTCCGCGAAGAAAAAACGGGCGCGGGCACGCACGCGGGCTCGGGCACGAAAAATCAGTGAGCTGGCAACAATGCCGGCTCGCAATGACGATGCGGTTTTGTGTGTTCCCTCAGCCCCGCTATTGCCATCAAATTTTTTATAAGAGGCGTTGATATTTTTATTAAAAGCTGTATCATTGGCGCCTCAAGTTTAGTGACATCCTTTCTGGGTCGTTAGCTCAGTCGGTAGAGCAGCAGGCTTTTAACCTGTTGGTCCTGCGTTCGAATCGCAGACGACCCATTCAAAAAATTCCCCTTCAGCACTTTTACGATCCTTCCTCTTGTCGTTGCGAGCGAAGCGAAGCAATCCAGTTCTTTCTCCAGAATCAACTCACCCTACATTTTCTTTGTTCTCTTAAATTCTTATGAGCGTTCTTATGAGAGATAAAATTTTATTCATCGTATTATTACTTATAGTTCAAAACTGTTTTTCAGAATCACCTTTATATTATTTATGCGGACCCGATGAAGACGGTTGTCCTGAAGGAAATGAACAATATTGTGCATGCATACCCGTCAGTGCCAATGCAGCGCAACCATACTGTTATCCTGCGGACTGGAAGAGTTGTGTTCTATTCAAAGAGGGATCTGATTGCGATCTCAAATTTGATAATCAGGCTATGTGTGTTGCTTCATTATTTCAAAGCGAACCCGAGCCAGCTTGCCAATTGGTGTCACAATCATTTTGCAAAGCACATTCTGTTCCAATCTGTGATGAAAGCGGTAACCTGGATAGTTGTAAAAATTTTTCCAGGAGATCCAGGGTTCATCATTCGTTTCATAAATGATGCCGTGTAGGGGCGGATGACCCCGGACACCCCGGCATGTTTGTGGCCGGGGTCCGCCCCTACAAAAAGAACGTGAAACGTGGTAAAACAAAGTAATTCAAGTGACAGAGCCCCTCATGCAAAAAAATATCATACTGTTAATTGTTTCATTCGCCATGTTCATGGAAGCAGTCGATACCACTGTCATTAACACGGCGATTCCAGCAATGTCACATAGTTTGAATGTGAATCCGCTTGATCTTAAATTAGCATTGATTAGTTATCTGTTAAGCCTCGCTATTTTTATTCCCATCAGCGGTTGGGTGGCTGATAAGTTCGGTGTTAAAAAAGTTTTTATGATTGCAGTGGGCGTTTTTACGGCGAGTTCAATTTGGTGTGGTTTCACGCATAATTTATTTGAATTAATTACAGCGCGTATCGTGCAAGGTTTAGGTGGTTCTTTAACACTACCCGTAGGACGTTTAATCATCGTGCGCACGTGCGAGCGTCATGAATTAATTTCCAAAATGAGTATTGTAGTCATGGTGGCTTCACTAGGCATGATGTTGGGCCCGGTGTTAGGTGGATTTATCACGAATTATTTTACCTGGCGCTGGATTTTTTGGGTGAATGTGCCAGTAGGTTTATTAACTATTCTCTTATCGATTTATCTATTGCCTGCAATGCCCGCACGCCCTGTTGCTGCACTGGATAAATTAGGTTTTATTTTGTTTGGAAGTGGACTTGCAACACTTACGTTTGGATTATCGACATTTAGCGAATCGAATGTCTCAAGCTCACACTCGTTGTTTTTAATTGCAATTGCATTCGTGTTATTGACGCTCTACATCTGGCATTCACGCGGACGCGCACACCCAATCGTGAAAGTTGAATTATTGCGTGAAAGAACCTTTCGGGTTTCAGTTCTCGGCAATTTGTTAGCACGCTTAGGTTTTGGTGGCGTGCCATTCTTGATTCCATTGCTGTTGCAATTGAGCTTAGGATTTTCTCCGCAATTATCCGGAATGCTACTCGCGCCTACCGCGTTTGGTGTGTTGATGGTGAAGTCGTTTTCATTGCCAATTCTGCGATATTTTGGCTATAAAAAATTATTAATATTAAATACTTTCCTGGTAAGTTTTTCGCTCTGGTCGTTTGCAACCATCGGTCAATCAACATCAATTGCCAGTATTGCTTTGTTAAGTTTTATTTATGGGTTTTTAATTTCGTTGCAATACACCGGCATGAATTCTCTCGCTTACGCCAATGTTTCTTCGGAAAACATCAGTGCCGCAACCAGTATTATGAGCACTATTCAACAATTAGCACAAAGTTTTGGCGTTGCAGTTGCAGCGCTTTTTGTCCGCTATTTCTCATCTGGTTATTCAGTGGACACACTGGTCTCGCCCAGTGTATTTCATAAAACATTTATCACAATGAGTCTAATAACGTTTCTTTCTGTCGTCATTTTTATCCAAATGCGCAAAGAGGATGGCCAGGAATTAATTAAAATTCCAGTTTCTCCAATACGTTGATTGCCTATGGCTTGTGGTATGCTTGAAATATGAGTAATTGTCCCTATCTTTATGAGTTATCACCACTCATTTGAGGTATACACATGCGAATGGATAAATTAACCAGTAAATTTCAGGCAGCATTATCCGATGCTCAATCACTCGCGTTAGGAAGAGATCATGCCTACATCGAACCTGTTCATGTCTTGAAAGTGTTGCTTGATCAGGAAGGTGGTAGTATTCGTCCGATTTTGAGCAAAGCGGATGTGAATATTTCAGAATTACGTTCCTCTCTCGATGCAGCCATCAATCGGTTACCACAAGTTGAAGGAACGGGTGGTGAAGTGCATGTATCAAATGACTTGAGTCGATTGTTAAATCTGACCGACAAGCTCGCGCAAAAACGCAAAGACCAATATATCTCAAGCGAATTATTTCTCTTGGCCGCAACAGAAGATTCAGGTGCATTAGGCGACTTGTTACGCCACGCGGGTGCGACCAAACAAAAAATTGAAAAAGCCATTGATGAAGAGCGAGGTGGTCAAACCGTGAAAGATGCCAATGCTGAAGATCAACGCCGCGCTTTAGAAAAATATACGATTGATTTAACTGCACGAGCAGAGCAGGGCAAGTTGGATCCTGTGATTGGTCGTGATGCGGAAATTCGCCGCACGATTCAAGTGCTCATGCGCCGCACCAAAAATAATCCAGTATTAATTGGCGAACCCGGTGTCGGTAAAACCGCAATCGTCGAAGGCTTGGCGCAACGCATTATCAACGGCGAAGTACCAGAAAGTTTATCTGATAAACGCTTACTCGCGTTGGATATGGGTGCATTGATTGCAGGTGCAAAATTTCGCGGTGAATTTGAAGAACGTTTGAAAGCAGTCTTAAATGATTTAGCCAAACAAGAAGGCCAAATTATTTTATTTATCGATGAATTGCATACGATGGTAGGTGCAGGAAAAGCAGAAGGCGCGATGGATGCTGGCAATATGTTAAAACCAGCATTAGCGCGCGGTGAATTGCATTGCGTAGGCGCAACAACGCTCGATGAATATCGACAATATATCGAAAAAGATGCGGCGCTAGAGCGTCGTTTCCAACGCATTTTAGTCGATGAACCGTCAGTGCCAGACACGATTGCAATTTTGCGTGGCTTGAAAGAACGTTATGAATTACATCATGGCGTTGAAATTACGGATTCTGCGTTAGTGGCGGCAGCGACGTTATCGCATCGTTATATTCCAGATCGTCAATTGCCAGATAAAGCCATCGATTTGATTGATGAAGCTGCGAGTAACATCCGCATGGAAATCGATTCCAAACCCGAACAATTGGATAATTTGGGTCGTAAAATCGTGCAACTTAAAATTGAACGTGAAGCATTAAAAAAAGAATCTGATGAAGCGTCAAAAAAACGCTTGGAAAAATTGGAAAATGAATTAAAAAAATTAGAGTCTGAATCCGATAAATTAGAAAATATTTGGCAAACGGAAAAATCTGCATTGCAAGGTGCAACAACCATTAAAACAGAATTGGAACGTGCACGCATGGAATTTGATACAGCACGTCGCGCAGGCGATCTCACGCACATGGCTGAATTACAGTATGGGCGCATTCCAGAACTTGAAAAAAAATTAACGGAAGCGACGTTGGCAGAACAACAAGATACACAATTATTACGAAGTAAAGTAACAGAAGAAGAAATTGCCGAAGTAGTTTCTAAATGGACACATATTCCTGTTTCGAAAATGCTGGAAGGCGAAAAAGAAAAATTATTGCAAATGGAAGCGGCATTGCACGCGCGCATCATTGGCCAAAGCCAGGCGGTGAATGCTGTTTGTAATGCAATACGTCGCTCGCGTGCGGGATTATCAGATCCTAAACGCCCGATCGGTTCATTTTTATTTTTAGGTCCAACGGGTGTTGGTAAAACAGAATTATGCAAAGCGCTCGCCGAATTTTTATTTGATACAGAAGATGCAGTGATTCGTATCGACATGTCTGAGTTTATGGAAAAGCATTCTGTTGCACGCTTGGTTGGTGCGCCGCCAGGTTATGTCGGATATGAAGAAGGTGGTTATCTAACCGAATTGGTGCGTCGCAAACCGTATTCCGTGATTTTGTTGGATGAAATGGAAAAAGCGCATCACGATGTTTTTAATATTTTATTGCAAGTGCTGGATGATGGTCGTTTGACAGATAGTCATGGGCGAACAGTGGATTTTCGTAACACGATTATTGTGATGACATCCAACTTGGGCTCTGAGTTAATCCAGGAGATTTCTCAACATGGCGATTATTTTGAAATGAAAAAAGCCGTGTTGCAGGTTGTTGGGCAACATTTCCGTCCTGAATTTATGAATCGTATTGATGAGACAGTGGTATTCCATCCACTGGACAAAGAGCAAATAAAATTGATTGCTGATATACAAGTCCAGCGTTTGCGCTCCCGTCTGTTGGAGAAAGATTTTGGGCTTGTTATCTCAAATGAAGCAATGGATTATTTAGCGGCGACCGGTTATGATCCAGTATATGGGGCAAGACCTTTAAAACGTGCGATTCAACAACATATTGAAAATCCACTAGCACAGGAAATTTTATCAGGGAGGTTTTTGCCAGGCGATGTAATCAACATTGGATTTGAGAAAGGTCGACTGGTTTTTTCAAAGACAACAGCAACCGTTTGAGCGTAATTTAATAAGGACACATATTATGTACAAACATATCTTATATGCAACAGACTTATCCGATGATACCGATTTCATCAACACAAAAGTGCGTGGCATGCGTGGTTTTACTGGGGCGAAATTGAGTTTGATTCATGTTGTGGAACCTTTGCCCGGTTATAGCTACGCCTACCTTGGTATTGAAGATATCGAGGGCCAATTGATCGATGAATCTAAAAATGCATTGAATAAACTCGCTACAGAATTATCTGTCGATCCAAAAGATACGTGGGTTGAAGTGGGTCCTACCAAATCAAAAATTCTCGAAGTGGCGCAAAATATCGGCGCGGATCTGATTGTTTGTGGTAGTCATGGTCGCCATGGATTGTCGTTGTTGTTAGGGTCAACCGCGAATGCAATTTTGCATGGAGCTAAATGTGATGTGTTGACGGTGCGATTGCCGGAAGAGAAATAAAATATCAGAAAATGTCATTGCGAGAGAAGTTTCTCGCAATGACTATGCAGAGAGTGAAATGGAATACAAAGATTATTACAAAATTCTAGGCGTCTCACGTGACGCGAAAGAAGATGAAATCAAACGAGCTTATCGCAAATTGGCACGCAAGTATCATCCCGATGTCAGCAAAGAAAAAAATGCAGAAGAACATTTCAAAGAAGTTCAGGAATCTTACGAAGTTCTGAAAGACCAACAAAAACGCGCAGCCTACGATCAATTAGGAAGCAATTGGAAGAGTGGTCAGGAATTTAGACCACCACCGAATTGGGAAGGTTTTAGTGGCTTTGGGGGTGGTGGTCATGGTGCTACCTATGAAGAAATGAACGGGGGTGATTTTAGCGATTTTTTTGCATCCATCTTTGGGGGTGGACGCCAAGCACGTGGCGGTTTTCGCCAGGGTGGTTTTCGACAGCAAGCGCGACCCGGTAGAGATGAGCATGCCAAAATCAATATTAGTTTGCTGGAAGCTTATCATGGCGGATCGAAAACGGTGCATCTGTCAGTTCCTGAAGTTGATCAGCATGGTCAGGTACGAACGAATACTCGCACATTAAAAATCACGATTCCCAAAGGTGTTGTCAGTGGTCAACAATTACGTCTCGCGAATCAAGGTGGCCCTGGCACTGGCAATGCAAAAGCGGGTGATCTCTATCTGGAAATTCACATTGACCCGCATCCGGTTTTTTCATTACAGGGTAAGGATGTGTATCTCACATTGCCTATTGCGCCCTGGGAAGCCGCTCTAGGTGGCAAAGTGACTATTCCAACGCTGGGTGGCCCGGTTGAAATGAAAATTGCAGCAGGCTCAGAAGCAGGTCAAAAATTACGGTTAAAAGGCCGCGGTTTACCAGGGACACCGGTAGGTGATCAGTATGCATTATTACAAATTGTGACGCCGCCTGCGCATACGGATGCTGAGCGGGCGCTTTATCAAAAAATGGCGCAAGAAATGCCATTTGATCCACGCAAGGGCTTGTTATAGGAGAAAGGAATGCCAAGACAGGATGTTATGCAAATAATGGCAGAAGAAATTAATGAGCTCACCTTTGATGAATTATGTTCGGTATGCCAAGTGCCGCCTGATTTTGTGGTTGAATTAATTTCCTATGGAACAATCGAACCCCACGGTACAACCAAACAAACCTGGCGTTTTGAAGCGCAACAAATTCATGTTATTCGCACGGCGATACGGTTGCATCAAGATTTAGATGTCAATCATGCAGGAATTGCTTTAGCGATGGATTTATTCAAGCAAGTTGACGAATTGCGTGAGCAAGTTGAGCTTTTACAAAAATATTTTTCGGCGACTCATATTAAGTAATTTGTAGGGGCTTGCCCCGGCATGTTTTTGGCCGGGGTCTGCCCCTACGATAACGTTGGATGAACAACCGGGGGAAGTAGTGCACTTGCGTAACGCGTACTAAGTTGTCCTAATTGTCCGTAATTAACCCCCTTCACTTTTGGAACCTCTTGATGATTTTCTATCGCAGTCATTAAACGACTCGCAGCGGTAAGTTGGACATCGTATGAATAATCCCAGAATTGTTCCCAATAAGTCAGATAAATAGTGTCATCCATTTCTCTAATATGTTGGCAGGCAGCTGTTGTCGCAAATAATAATGCTTTATAACAAGGCTTATCTTTATGTTGATCGATCGTTTGTAGAACGTCTTCAAATTTTTTATCGTAAAAAATAATTTCAGCTAACTTTTTTTTATGAAAATGCTGAATAAATGCCAAGCTTTGTATGAAACTCAATGGAGTAGGTGTCGTCAATACAGCGATTAAGCAATTTAAATCTGAAAAATTATTTGCATCTAAAAAATTTTCTAAAAAAAGCGTAACTTTTTTAGCTTTTTTCAGTGTATTCGGCTGAGCATCCAATTGACTAAGTAATGCATTAAGTTCCGCAGAATCCTCAACAATATTTTGTTTCCAGGTTGGAATTAAATAGCGTAATAATTGTTGCCATTTCTCTAGTGTATTATCACGAAGCTCGCGTTCAGTCGCAGTAAATATGGGATGCTGACTATAGGGAACGTCTTTATATCTCGCCATTTTTTCCAATACAACACCTAAATTTTTTCCAGTAGATAGGGCTTGTTGTATACAGTTATCTTTGCCATCGAGACCCTTTAATAATATGGAATAATAATTATAACAATCATCGCTATAAAGAAAGGTCCCTAATTGATGTGCAGTGAAGCGAGCTCCATTTTTCATGATTTAAAAATTTATTTCCCAAAATTTTCCGCAACAAAATCCCAATTCACAATTTGCCAAAAATTATCAACGTAGGTTGGACGTGCATTGCGATAATCAATGTAATAAGCGTGTTCCCACACATCGCAAGTTAACAATGCGGTTTTATTTTGTTGCATCGGCGTGCCTGCATTGCTCGTGCTGATAATCTCTAATTGACCATCGGCATTTTTAACAAGCCAACCCCAGCCAGATCCAAATGTCGCAATAGCAGTTTGGCTAAATTGTTTTTTAAATTCATCCAGTGAACCAAATTTTTGAATAATAGCTTCCGCTAATTTGCCACTGGGTTTGCCGCTGCTGTTTGGCGTTAAGCAATTCCAGTAAAAAGTATGATTCCATACTTGCGCTGCATTATTAAAAATCCCACCACTGGAATTCATAATAATTTTTTCAAGCGGTGCATCTGCAAATTCAGTGTCTTTCACCAAATTATTTAAATTATTCACGTAAGCTTGGTGATGTTTGCCATAATGATATTCTAAGGTTTCCTGGGAAATATACGGTTGCAACGCATCCATGGCGTAAGGTAATTTAGGTAATACATGAGTCATGTTGTGTGTTCTCCATTTTAGAATTAGAAATGTGAAAACAAGTGTATGAATGATATGGTTTGAATGCAAGTTCATTTGCCTTGCATGTTATAATGGAAAAAATTCAATCAGGAAAGGACGCCATGATTCTCAATTTTCGTCGATCTATCTATCTCATCATTGCATTTTATCTTGCAAATACAGCGCCAGCCTATGCGACCTTAACGCTGGAAAAAGGCTTAGGGACACCGTATCCCGCACCTCAGATTGCAGGCATCACAGCTTGGATTAATTCACAGCCACTGCAATTGGAGAATTTGAAAGGCAAAGTCGTATTGATTGATTTTTGGACTTATTCATGCATCAATTGCAAGCGCACTTTACCTTATTTGAAAGACTGGTATAACAAATATCATTCAGCAGGATTGGAAATTATAGGTGTGCACACGCCGGAATTTGAATTTGAAAAAGACTTGGCGAATGTGAAAAATGCGCTGTTGGCGGAGGGTATCAAATATCCTGTTGCGTTGGATAATCAATTTAAGACCTGGGAAAATTTTCATAATCGATATTGGCCGGCGCATTATCTCATCGATAAAAATGGCAAGGTAGTTTATGAACATTTTGGTGAAGGCGAGTATGCTGTGACAGAAAATAATATTCGATTTTTACTGGGAAAAACGACGCCGGCGAGTTCTTCGTTGGGTGAAGAGGAAGGTCAATTTGCAGCACAAACGCCTGAGACGTATTTGGGTTTTGCGCGTGCCAATAGTTTCGCGAGCAGAGAAACGGCAGTTCTCAATCGTGCTCAGCAATATTCTTATCCCAATGAATTACTCGATAACAGTTGGGCGTTGCAAGGCGCTTGGATTATCAATGCAGATCGCATTGTGTCAGCGCAACCTTTTGCTGGCCTTAAAATTCATTTTAATGCGCGAAAAGTGTTTATGGTGATGGGAAGTGCAACGGGTAAACCGATCAGCGTGCAAGTGTTATTGAATGGCGAAGAAGTTTCGGCCGGAAAAGGGGATGATGTAGTGCACGGTCGAATTAATGTAGATAAACATACGCTATATTCGGTTTTATTCTTGCCGCAATTTGATAATGGTGTTTTGCAAGTGATTCCGTCTTCGCCTGGGCTCGAGGTTTATACGTTTACGTTTGGATGATTAATCCAAAACCGGCCCAGCCACAATGACATCAATCACAGGCTCTCCACAATGTTTGGCAATTTCCGCACGCACGAGAGAATGCAAGCGAATAATTTCATTCCAATCTTTGCGTTTCGGTCGAATCAATTTTCCTACTGTCACTTTAATGGCACCTGGTTTAGCTAATTTATTATCGCCGCGCAAAATACGGCGCGTGCCTTGAATTGCGATGGGACAAATAGGTGTGTTGGTATCATTCGCGATCGTAAATGCACCTAACTTAAATGGACGTAAACCCGTTGCATACGTAAATGTGCCTTCTGGAAAAATCGCAATGGAATGTCCATTACGAACTGCCTCAACAATCACGTCACGATTTTCTAGGCTCTTGGTAAACTCAATCCGATCGACAGTCAAAAATCCAAGTTTTTTAATAAAAGTGCGAATAAAAGGCGTTTTTAATAATTCTTTTTTCCCAATAAAAATAACCCCAGCAGGTAATATGCCGACTAACAAGAGAGCATCAATATAACTCGCGTGATTTGCCGCATAAATAACGGGCGTGTCTGCGTGTAAATGATTTTTCCCTTTAACAATAATAGGACAAGCTGTTAAGCGAAATAAATTGCGCGCCCAAAATCGAATTATTGTCGCGGCTACTTTAACGGGAAGTAACAGAACACTGAGCCAAGCAAATGGAAAAGTGAGGCAGAAGATCAAACCAACATACGTTGTGTAGGCTAATTTACCGAAATAACTCAACCAGTTTATTGCTTTTTTCCCTAAGCTTAGGAGGCCTAATTTTATAATTTGTAATTTGACCGGCACTCGATTCGGTTTCAATTTTCCTTTCAAATAAGCATGTTTGCAGGCGGAACGTTGCAATTTTCCACTGGATGTTTTCGGAATTGTGCGAGGTGGTACCAAAATAATTGCATCCGGAGGAATGCCGAGTGATATCGCCATATTTTCGATGATTTCTGCACGAATCGCTTGTTGCGCTTCTTTTCCCATTTCATAGGTTTCTGCAACAACAATTAATTTTTCCGTACCAGTGACTGGATCACTCACTCCAAATGCCACCGCACAACCTTTACGAATACTTGAGATTTGGCCGACAACTTCTTCCACTTCTTCAGGATAAAGATTGCGTCCTGCTTTAATGATTAAATCTTTTTTGCGACCAATAATAAAAATTTCTTTATCTGCAAGATAACCTAAATCACCTGAATCCCACCAACCATCACTGCGATAGGCTTTTTGTGTCGCTGCGGGATTATTGAAATAACCTTGCATCGCAGAAGGACCTTGAAATTGAATGTTGCCAACATGACGCTCACCTAAAATATTGCCGGCATCATCAGCAATGCGAATCGCATGTTCTGACATCGGTTCGCCACACGCAACAAATTCCAATACATTTTTTCCTTGCAATGCTTTAGCTGGAATTGCTTTACTTTCTTTTTCAAATGCATCACGGTCGATTTTATCAATGCGTGGTACGCGTATATTCGGTGGAAAAGTCAGTGCAACGGTTGATTCTGCTAATCCATACACCGGTGCAAATGCTTCGAGTTTAAATCCATACGGCGCGAATTTTTTATAAAAGCGTTCCAGTGTGCGCGGATTAATGGCTTCCGCACCATTGAATGCAAAACGCCATGAGCTTAAATCAAGTCCTTCAATATCTTTTGCATTAATTTTTTTGACACAAAGCTCATACGCAAAATTAGGACCGCCCGATAATGTCGCACGATGATAATGAATCGCCCATAACCAACGTTCAGGTCGAGCGAGAAACGTGATGGGAGATAAAATCGTCAGTGGAATGCCAAAATAAAGGCTGCTTAACCAACTCATGAGTCCCATGTCATGATAAAGCGGTAACCAACTCACTTCGATATCAGTCGCTTTGATCGGCACCGATTTTTCGATCGCACGCATGTTTGCAAGCATATTTTCATGCGTTAAAAACACACCTTTTGGATCGCCGGTACTTCCGGACGTATATTGAATTAATGCAGGATCACTTGGTTCAATTGACACCGGAGAAAATAATTCGTTGCCTGGGGTTCTTAAATTTTTAATCGTCGCGACTTCTTTCAAACTCGGAATAAATGTTCGTAACATTTGACTGAGAATTTCAGCGCGAGAAAAAGTAATTAGAATTCTGACTTCAGCATTTTGCAAAATTTTCGCTTCACGTTTTGCATATTCCTCAATACGATCTGGACGAAAGGGTGGATAAATTGGAACGGGTACGGCGCCTGCGAGTAACACACCACAATACGAATAAAAAAATGCATCACTGGTCGGTAGCATAATTGCTACGGTTTCACCGGGTTGTATCCCACGTTCTTGTAATCCACGTGCAATATAAAGTGCTTCTTCAGCTAATTGACCGTAACGAATAATTTGTTCGTTACCTTGTTCATTTTGCAAATAAATATGCGGACGATCTGGATTTGCTTTGGCATGTGCAAGTAATACATCACCAATATTTTTTTGTGTTGACATATCAACGGATATATTTTCCAGAGTCGAGGCTTGTTTAGCTGATTTGATTTGTGCGTGGGTAGTGGGAGACGCTCGTTCAATGAGTTGAACAATATCTTGCAAGCAGTCGGCGTTTACCATTGCACTTTCTGGCAAATGAATATCGAATTTTTTTTCGATACGATGAAATAATTCGACTTTGCCTAAACTATCAATTCCTAAATCACGTTCCAGGGATACGTTTAAGGTAATTGCTTGTAGTGCTCGTTCAGCTTGCAGTTCAGTTAAAAAATCACGCGTGATGGCTTGTAATTGTTGTTCTATTTCGGTTTTTCTCATGGAGTTCTCTAGCGGGAATTGGTGTGAAGTGGAAAGTGTAAGGGCGAACACGCAGATTCGCCCTTACAAATGAACTTAAGACTTTGGTTCTTCAGTTGTGCCTTTTTTGTCTGTGCATTTCTTTTCAGATTTCATCATTGTAACGCCTTTGCCTTTGCAAGCGTTTTGGCCTTTGCATGCATTAGCAGAGGTTTTGCATGCGCTTTTGCCTTTGCAGCTGTTAACGCCATAACATGCTACTTTTTTAGCAGCAAATGCAACAGTTGATGTGACAGGTGCGGTTACAAATGCAATTGCAGCAGCAGCGGCAATAATGCCAGCGATTTTCGTTTTCGTCGTCATAACAAAACTCCATTTTGTGAATGATTAACTGAAGAAACTACCCAAACCCTAACATGAAGAAATAATACTATCAGAAAATTGTGTTTAATCAAATCAGTTTGACTTGAGTGATCAATCCCGCAGTCAGCCAACTTTTTAAGAAAGATGCTGCCTGCATAGGGGCATTTTCTTCAGCTATCCATTGGCATAATCCTTCACAAATTTCACCAAATGTTCTTTCTTCAAACAAGGAATGCACAGCCCATGCTTCCGCTGCCGAGAGAGAACAAAACTGGGTTTGATAATCCTGGCGCCACAAAAGCCAGGTAACCGGGGCTGGACTTTCCTGTGGTTCATTGGGTGTTTGATCCTCGGAAAGTGCTTGCCAGATTTCGATAACATTCCAGTTTAATTCTAAACAAGTTGCGGCTGGATGTATCTCAAAGCGCATATTTTCCCAGGCATCGGGTGGTATGGCGCCAATTTCTGCGAGCGAAACCGGATTTGCATCGGCCGCATCAAACACCGTGGCCATCGCCCATTCAACGTGTGCTAATTCAGAAAGAAAGGGATCTTGTAAAAATGCTGCAAACTGATCGCCGTACCAACGAATAGATCGAAAACACGAGGGATATTTATCAATGTAGTCATGACATAATTCAGCAAATGCATCTTCTCCCACCTGTTTTTGCAAAGCGGGATAACTCAATATCAATGCATCCTGCAGACGTGAGCGATAAGCATTTTCATAAATGGCTAACCGTGTTTCAGCAGACACTTTTTCTGTATCCACAATTTGTTGTTGAATAGTTTGATCTGAGTGCATCAAATAATTTTGAAATTCGGCTTGCAAATTAGTTAATTCATTCATGCAACAATACTCTCAGAAAATGTTTCAGCAATACGACGAGCATGTTTTAATTCTTCAAATAAAACATCAAACGATGGCATGTTATCATCACGCTCCACCATCGTTGAAATTTTTCCATGACGTTTGATAGTTGCTTCATACAGTTTCCAAACTTCATCCACAATGGCATGATCGTGTGTATCAATGATGTAATCGCCCAGATTGGAATGACCAGCTAAATGAATTTGATAAATTCGTTCGCTTGGAATGGCATTCAGATAATCAAGCGGATTAAATTCATGATTGACAGCGCTCACATGAATATTATTAACATCTAGCAAAATAAAACAATCTGCACGCTGACAAATTTCAAGTAAAAAATCCCATTCTGTCATCGTTGATTTTTTGTAAGTGATATAACTGGAAACGTTTTCAATCAAAATTTGTTGGCCTAAAAAATCTTGTACTTGCTGGATGCGATCAACGACATGTTGAATTGATTCTTCAGTGTAAGGCAGCGGCAGTAAATCATGCGTATTTTTGCCTTGAATGCCCGTCCAGCATAAATGATCAGAAATCCAGTGTGGTTCTATACGATTTGCGAGAGCTTTGACTTCTTTTAAATAATTTAAATCAAGCGGATCACTGCTGCCTATCGATAATGACACGCCATGCATAACCATCGGATAATGTTCACGAATTTTATCAAGAAAAAAAAGTGGTTTTCCGCCAGGAACTAAATAATTTTCGGTAATAATTTCAAACCAGTCGACAGCTGGTTTTTCCTCGAGAATAGTAGTGTAATAATCATGACGTAAGCCAAGTCCAAAACCGAGAAATGGTTTTTTCACTATTTTTTCCAGCATGGGTAAACTCCTATTGATGCGCTTCTACTTCAATATCAATTTTGATGTCATCACCGACACCAGGTAACAGAGTTGTTATGCCAAAATCAGAACGTTTTAATGTCGTGTGCGCGCTGAAGCCGACAGTTTGTTTGTTGGAAATCGGATTGATGCCCGAGTTGTTTAACGTCACATCTAGCGTAACGGGTTTTGCCACACCATGCACCGTCAATATTCCATGTACTTTAGCCGATGTTTTGCTTGTTACAGTGACTTTATCACTGACAAAAGTGGCCGTCGGATATTTTTTTGCATCAAAAAAAAGTTGTCCTGCTAAATGTTCATCTAATTCTTTGACGCCTGTCGTGAGTTCGGAAATATGAATAATGGAATTGACTTTGCTATTTTGTGGTTTAGCTTGATCTAACACTAGTGTACCTTCCGCCATCCATTTTCCAGATGGATGAGAAAAATTAAAATGATTCGCGTGCCACATGACATATGAATGTTGATTATCAAATTGATAGGTTTCTGCAGCCATCAAATTAGAAAATACAAAACTCAACAGGAGAGAAATGATAAAATTCTTTTTCATTGGCTTAGCCTTATTTCGAATTTTTTTCAGGTATGGGTGTTAAGCTCGCGTCAACGATTTTGGTGCAGGTTCCTTTAGGTAACAGAATGAAAGCATCACCTTGTTTATTTTTGGTCGCAGAACCTGCGCAAGATGCATTTTTGGTTTGGCAATCATTTAAGCCTGCTTTGACAATGCCATAACATTTTTCTGTTTGTGGTTCTGCCAAGGCGCTCGTGGTAGCGAGTAGGCCGGTCGCGGTAGTGATGGTTAAGATGCTGGTAATGGCAGATTTGATTAAATTGGTTTTATTTTTCATTAGATACTTCCTTGTATTAAATATAAAATGATTAACTAATCGAACGAAAGTATAGCTTAATATCAAGGAACGTGACATGACAAAAAAAATATTTTCTTTTCTTTTCATTAGTTTTTTTTATTTGCCGTTTTGCTCATTTGCCTCTTCTCCTTTAACAGGCACCGAATTACTTAAAGCATGTGAAGTTGTTTTAGATATCCATGATAAAAATATGGGTCGCGTGCAAACTGAAAATGAATATTTGCAAGGAACCAAAGCGGGGCTTTGCGAAGGGTATTTGCGCGGCGTGAGTGAAGCGCATAAGCCAGCTTGCTCGCTTGTTGATAATAACGATAAATTATTGACGGCGGCAGCGGTTGTGAAATATTTGAAAGAGAATTCGAAGGAGCTTTACATGCCAGCCTCGGTGTTGGTGGTGAGGGCTTATGCGAGGTATTTTCATTGTTAAGACTGAGGTAGCTTTTGTGTCATCCTTCACTTCGTTCAGGATGACACACACCCGTTGGTTGCTATCATGGTCTGACAGCTGCTTGTCTAGTCGCTTTCAAATGTGCCTCATAACCATTGAGAACAGCAGCTAAATGTTTTTTACACTCACCATGCGTCAATAATGCCTTATCGATCTGAGCC
>CAZAXX010000035.1:0-24266 GCA_964489265.1 uncultured Coxiellaceae bacterium | reverse complement strand
ATCAACTGCTTTTTCATCTGCAGCAGGTGTTGGTGTTCCTAACCCCATCGTAGCGGCGCTTTTTAGGGCCGTATTACGCTGAACGACAAGCGTCACAAAATCTCTAACTGAATCATCTACAGGAATGCCATTGCTGGTAAACAACGCTAGTTTGTTATCTACTGTACTATCTTCCTTGAAAATTTGTTTTAAGAAAGCTGTCAATTGCTCTGGATTTTGGAAAGGTTCAGAAGATGCTCTTTGATATGCCGCATTTGTAAGTGGAACATTGAGTGTTTTAAAAAGATGATCTATGTATTCTCTAAAACCCGGAACTGCCAGCTTTTGTTCCTTTTCTAATTGATCTTTTGTCGCGAGAATGGCAGCCACAATGAGATTGTTAGCTTTAACAACTTTACTTAGCAAAGTTTCTTGTTGCTTAAGTTTTTCGAAATCGGTTGTAAAATTTAAATTTCCTAATGGCGCGATCCCAGGTATAGCGAGCGCGTCTGTTATAGAAGCAGGTACCACTGCTCGAGGTAAATGACCAATTATACCTCGCATGTTCTCAATCCTTGCAGCATGTTCCGCTTTATTTTGTTGCATTACTCTAGCGCTTTCTAAGCGAGCTTGCTCAGCTGCTTTTAACTCCTCTATTGCAGCAGTTGGGGTACTGGCTAGACGAGAGGCAGGTTCAGCTGCAGGAGAGGCTAGTCCTTGTTTTGTGGCTGCTGTTTTTAATGAAGCTGTTAACTCACTTAGCGCACGAAGTCTGTTTACTTGGATGTTTCCAGGTGGTTCAAGCTTAAGTGAGTTGTTGAGATCTGCTACCAATGTTTCGATGGATTTTGTATTTTTAGGATCCGAAAGAGTTTGGACAAAATTCTGTAGTTGGTCATGGGGGAGGTATTTGGCCAATCTTTGTAAAGCATTAAAAACACTTTCTCTTAAATATTTCACGCCTAATGTATCAGCCTTCTGAAGCAAACCTTCCATCACCTTACAGGCAATATTTGCTGCTCGGAGTGATTGTATGGTTGACTTAGCTGCAGATATAGGACCAGCTATATTTCCAGTATTGATGGCATTGGCTAAATCCTTTATTAATAGCTCCGGTCGTTGATATGAGGCAAATAAATTTGCAAAAGAACCTACATTTTCTTCTATAGCATCTTTCATCTCTTTAGAGTTATTATTAAGCAAGCCGGGAAGAGTATTAATTAATAGCAGTGCTGGGTCAGATAACTTCTTGAATTTTTCTTGTTCTATTTTTTTTGCTTCTGCTCGTTTTTCTTCAGCTGTTTTTGCTTCTGCCGCTTTTTTATTTAAACCAGCAAGTGAGTCAGAAAACTTCGCACCTGTTTCTTCACTTATACCTAGCTTTCGAACGGTGTTGCCAATTGCTCCCCGGGCTTTTTCAATATTAATCGCGTCGATTAAAACATCCTTGAGGCTATCCATTCTCGCATCTAGATCTGCTTTGCGTATTCCTTTTTTGTACGCGCCATCTTGCCCAAACATTCTTGTGTGCTGAGTTCTGGCTAATTCATCTAATAACAAATTTTCGAGTAATGGCTCAATGCTGTCTCTGTCTGGGCGATTCAAGTATGCTGGACTAGTTTTTACTTGATCTAGCATTCGAGCGATCTCTATTTTAGTGTCTTGTAGTGAATATATTTTTTTGCTCGTCTTCTTTTTCTGTGGCATTTTCGGTGTTTCTGGTGCCGCAGCTTCTTTAAGCTCCGGCGCTACTGGTGCAACTACAGCTTGTTTATTGGCTTCAGCAATACTACCTAGCACTACATTCAAGGCATCTCGAGTAGAGTCATTTGTTCCGGTTGTTAGCGGTTTACCGCTCTTAATTGCAGTGGTTAAATCAAAAACCACCTCTTGAGTTGGAGTTTGACCGAAGACCACGGTTCCAGTTCTTTCTGCATATTGAAGTCGTTGAGCAATGCCTTGTCTCAGAGCACTGTTGCTTGGGTCTACTGCTTTAAACTCACTTAACTTTCCAATGACAGTATCTATATCCTGTTGTAGCTTGGTTTCTGCTGTTGTTGGTAACTTTACCGTGGATTTTGATTTTGGGGCGGCTGCGGGTGGAGGAGCCACTGTTGCTTTATGTTCTTCTGCAGCAACTGGTGGTGGACTGGCTGGTGTTGCTGCTTTTGCTACTGCTGCATTTAGGGCAGCAAGCTCTGAAAAAATCCGCTTAGCATCTGCATCGTACTCTAGCCCCAATTTTTTAAGAATTGCCTGAATTTCTTCCGGGGTGGTGAATTTACTACTAATTGCATCGATTAAAATTTTCTCAACAACAATTATCTTACTTGCTAGTTCGTGCATTGTTGTTGGTGCTTTAAGTTTTAGGGCAACAGTTAACGCGGAACCTAAACGATCAAGCACATTGTTAATTTGTTCTTTGTCTGGACGAGTTTGGCATGTGTCGCTTTTCTTGACGAGATCTAGCACATTGGAGGCTGCGGCTCTAAAATCGTCTAACCTTAACGTCGGTTCTTTAATTTCTGGAGTTTTTGGTGCATTCGCTACCGCAGTAGCTAGTTTAGGGAATAGTATTTTAGCAAGATCCTCTGCAGGTAGAGGTTCCACTCCCCTATCCTGAAGCAATTTTTGCTTCCGTAAATTTACAATTAATTGCTGTAATTGTTCTACAGTCGTTATTGGAGTAGTAAATTTAAACCTTGCAAGTTTACTAGAATAAGCTTCATTTGATTCGTTTTGTCCCGGGCCCAACCAAACAGGCACTTTTTCGTCGCCAAATAATAGCGTAAATGGTTCTCGCAAATTGGCAGGTATTTGCTTACTTGTTGGTTTATGTATGGGCATAACCTAACGCTCCTCGTTCCGATCTTGGACTTATAGAAAACCAAACGGCTCATCACTCAGTACAGTATAATTGATTTTCCTTAAATATTTCTTACATTTTACACAATAAAGCGCTAATTTAACACAACTCTATTGATAATGAGAATAATTCTCAATTGTATTGACAGCCTAGTCAGGAAAAGAGATACTTCGCATAACTTGACTAATTTTCAATATCTTTTTGATTCTAAGATAAGCTATATAATTGAAAAGATGCAAAAAATAAAGGAAAAACATGCTACTTAGTGAGATGAAAATGGGCAGCAAAGGCAGGATTATTCATATCCAGTCCGGCGAATCATTATATCGCCACCGATTGATTTCAATGGGTTTATTGCCCGGCACGGAATTTACCATTTCTCGAATCGCGCCTTTAGGCGACCCCATCGAAATCACCGTCCGCGGGTTTTCCTTAAGTTTACGTAAAAATGAAGCCAATATCCTAACCATCGAGCAGGTGCCAACATGAAATCTTGCTGCGATGACAACGCCCAATGCCACACTCAAGAAAAATCCTTCACCATCGGTTTAGTCGGCAATCCCAACTCTGGCAAAACCACTGTTTTCAATGCCTTAACTGGCGCCCGTCAGCGCGTTGGTAATTGGCCGGGTGTGACCGTTGAGAAAAAAACCGGATTATTTAAATATCAAGACACGACTGTTGAAGTCGTCGATTTGCCTGGCGCTTATTCCTTAACAATCGTCAACGAATCTTCATCTATCGATGAGCGCATTGCTTGCGAATATATTTTAACTCGACAAGCTGATCTCATTATCAACGTGCTCGATGCCAGCAATTTGGAACGCAATCTGTATTTGACAATGCAATTGATTGAAATGCAGGTTCCCATGATTATCGCCGTCAACATGATGGATGTGGCAAGACAACGTGGCTTGCAAATTATGTTGGATGTGTTGGCGAAAGAATTTGGTTGTGTCGTCGTTCCTTTGGAAGCACATAAAGGAAAAGGGATCAAAGAATTAAAACAAGCGATTGTCAATAATCAAAGAGTCATTCCTAATGTCATCGTTGATAGTCCTTTAAATGTTTTCGTTGCAGCAGTTTCAAAAAAATTAACTCACAGCAAAGATCAAAATTGGTTAGCGATTCGTTTGTTAGAAGACGATGTGTTTGCACGCAATCAAGTGAATGCAAGTATTCTGTCTTTTGTCGCCGAACAACAAAAAGAAATTCGTGCAACCTTAAACGAAGATCCCGACATTTTATTTGCCGATACACGTTATCGTTTTATTCAAACTATCATGACGCGCGCTGTGAAAAAAAATGCGTCGCAACAAAAAAACTGGACGACACGCATCGACAACATTGTGTTAAATCGGGTGCTGGGTTTGCCGATTTTTTTATGCGTCATGTATTTCATGTTTTTCTTTTCGATCAATATTGGCGGCGCATTCCAGGATTTCTTTGATATTAGTAGCAGCACTATTTTTGTGGAAGGTTCTGCGCATTGGTTTACGCAACTCGGTTTTCCAACCTGGGTCACTGCGTTACTTTCCAATGGCATTGGCAAAGGTATCAATACCACAATCACATTTATTCCCGTGATTGGCGCCATGTTTTTATTCCTCGCATTTTTAGAAGATTCCGGTTATATGGCGCGCGCCGCTTTTGTCGTGGATCGTTTAATGCGTGCATTGGGATTGCCTGGTAAATCATTTGTGCCGATGGTAGTTGGTTTCGGTTGTAACGTGCCTGCTGTCATGGCAACGCGCACACTCGAAAACAAACGCGATCGCATTCTCACTGTGATGATGAGTCCATTTATGTCGTGCGGTGCGCGACTTGCGATTTTTGCGGTATTTACCGCAGCATTTTTTCCGAAAGGCGGACAAAATGTTATTTTTCTCTTGTACATCATCGGCATCGCGATGGCGATGTTGACAGGATTAATGTTGCGTAAAACCGTGTTAAAAGGCGATCCTGCGCCACTCGTCATGGAGTTGCCGCCGTATCATATTCCAAGTTTAAAAACATTATCGTTGCATGCATGGCAAAGACTCAGAGGATTTGTGGTGCGTGCGGGTCGCTTGATTGTGCCGATTTGTATTTTGATCGGCGCATTAAATGCATTAAATATCGATGCAACCATGAATAGCGGTGAAGGTGATGTGAATTCGTTATTGTCTGCGCTCGGTCGCATGATGACGCCCGTTTTTGCGCCGATGGGAATTCATCAAGATAATTGGCCGGCAACCGTTGGTTTGGTGACAGGTGTGCTTGCGAAAGAAGTTGTGATCGGCACATTGAATACAATTTACAGTCAAGTCGGCCACTTCGCTTCACTGCAAGCAGATGCATTTAGTTTTTGGGGCGGTTTGCGCGAAGCGGTGTTATCGATTCCAACCAATTTAGGTCAGTTAGGTAGTTCCTTGGGAAATCCTGTTTTAGCAAAAGCGCCAGTGCATACTTTATCGCAAAGTGTGTATGGTTTAATGTATCAACGTTTTGATGGTCAAGTGGGTGCGATTGCTTATCTGTTATTTGTGTTGCTGTATTTCCCCTGTGTTTCAACGACAGCTGCGATGTTGCGTGAAGTGAATCGTGGTTGGGCGTTATTTTCTGTGTTCTGGTCAACCGGCACAGCGTATTGCGTCGCAGTTGGATTTTATCAACTTGCCACTGTTGCGCGTCATCCCTTGTCATCTTTACTTTGGGTTGCAGGCGTAAGCGCAGTCTTGTGTTTAGCTGTCATGGGTGTGAATCGATTTGCACAACAATCAGAAGATCGATGGAGGCGGTATGAGCTTGCTCGAAATTAAAAATTATTTAATGCAAGTGAAAATGGCGAGCATTGCAAAATTGTGCGCGCATTTTAATTGTGACTCGGATTTGTTACGGAACATGTTGGTGCATTGGACGCGTAAAGGTTGTATTCGAAAATTTACCCAGCAACCGGGTTGCGGGAAAACATGCATGAAATGTGTGCCGCCTACCATTGAAATTTATGAATGGGTCGCGTAGGTCCGCCCCCGCAAAAAATGTTTTTGTTATAAACGAAGTTTTTTCGCTATACTCAATGTAAATTATGACTGATAAAGGCGTTCGTTTTATGGCAAATGAGCCTGTACATCTCAAGATAATAAAACCCATCCCCGCGCAAATTGTCAATGAAGGCGCAACCTACGGCCCGCTACGACTCACTGAATTTGTGGAAGCGAGTAGCGACGGCGGCAAAGCTTATTTTCACGCTGAATTATCCGATGGCCAACCATTACCGAAAGGCTTGATTTGCACCACGGATGGAATCATCAATGGCATTGCAGCTAATAATACGCAAGGCAGTTATAAAGTTATCGTAAACGTCGTCAATGACGAAGCGGAAGAACTACGCGTCGAGTTCGATTTTACCATTAATGCCCGTATGACGATGGGCGACGACGATCTTTTCAAAAAAATGAAAGCGGAAGTTTGGGATGCATTAGGAAAAAATTTACCGCTGCCTGAAATGCAAGATTTATTAGATCGACCGATTACGGCGATAGAAATTTATTATTTGTTACAACGCTTTGCAACACTGACAATCTGGGATGTTTATAATCTCGATTATCCCGGCGAAAAGAAAATTCTACAGCTGGAAGGAATGAACGAACACTACAATATTTATGACAGAGGATGTTGTATTGTAGGCACACCAAAAAATTTGTTTTCTCATGAAAGAAACCTGGAAGATGCTTTACAAACCGCTCGAGTCATGGCGCGGGAAGTCTACAAACGAGGCTGGGTTATTGAGTTTGCGGGTTTTGATAAAATGATGCGCGCAGCCTGGGTCGAAATCAAGCATCTAGGTGATAAACATAACAAACCATTAGAAATATTGCATTACAGCCCTTCACCAGAAGATTTAGTAATTTATACCACGGAAGCCAAAGTAAAAGGGGTGCTTCCTACCAGTAATATTTGATATATTTTTTGAACAATCAATGGTTTTTGGTGTATAATTAATGTAGTTCTGCCTTAAATTTTTTTTTGGAGTTAATAGCTTATGGCCTCACCACGTGAAGAAAAAAAACCTGCAGAAGAGCGGTTAAAAGATATTAAAGACAATTTGGAGGCTATTGAAAAATCTTCTGCTGT
Organism: uncultured Coxiellaceae bacterium; assembly: GCA_964489265.1. Classification (GTDB taxonomy): domain Bacteria; phylum Pseudomonadota; class Gammaproteobacteria; order DSM-16500; family DSM-16500; genus CAYRUP01. The sequence continues at coordinate 17,305 of CAZAXX010000035.1, read as the reverse complement.
GAATGCCAGATATGGGACAACGTTTGATTATGAGAAATCGGAAATGGCGATTGCGGCTGCGAATTTTCGAGCAAACGCACTGGCAGAGATTGCTGAAGTAAAGGTTGCTGATCCTGCTCATAGAGTCGAATTGGAAACAGCTTGTAAAGCAATGTGCGATAAAATGGATCTAGAACTCAGACAAGAATACAAATATTTAAAAAACGACCCACCAATGACCGAGCCCACTTGGAGACAGCACCAAAGTGCGTGGGAGGGAAGGTTGAGTGCTGCTAAAACAGAATTGGACACCGCTGCAGCGAGATTAGACCCTGCTGTTAAGCCAGCTTTTGATCACGCAATCAATGGGTTAATGAAAGATGTAAAAGGATCAAATGAAAGAGATTTGACGAGTTTGCATAGACAAACCGGAATTAAAGTTGAGCAAAATAGAACTCTTGAAAAAGCTTATGCATCAGTAAGAAAGGACGCTTTTGAACCCGAGGCTATATTCAGATCGATAACCCGAACAAAGACGCCAGAAGAATTAGCAAAAGAAAAACAACAAATAGGCGGTGCTGTTTTCGACACGACTTTGATAGTGAAAAGATTACAAGAATTGCAAGATTCAAAAGATGAAATATTCGTAAGTGATCATGAAGATTTTAAAGGTTTTACCTACGAGATTACCAATGGTAACACGATCACGATGAATGGCGGAGCGTTTGATAGTGGCAAGTTATTTAATTGGGAGCCAGAAGAATATAGAAGAGGTATCAGAGGAATGTTGGCATTAGCGGCACAAAAATTCGGAATAGTGCCGGGTGATGAAATTGTTATCTCGTATCAAAATCCTACCGAGACTATTCAGGATAAAAAAGCACTTGACCTTATTCTCGTCGCACTTCAAGAGGCGCAAGCACGAGGTTATTTTGCAGAGCTGGATGCGAAAACACTCGCACATCTCGAACAGATCAGAGCACAAGATTCTAAGTTCCATTCATTTAAAGTGACTGGAGCAATGAGAGATACAGTCACTGAAATTATCAACCTGCAAAATCAAATGAAAGACGCCGCTATTTTGAAAAACAGGGCAAATGAAACATCTGAAACGTTGACGAAAAAAGTTGATGATGCTTTGACTGAGTCAAAAAGTCATGAGCCTGAAAGAATTGCATTAGCACAAGCTGTTGATACTCTACAGAAGCCGCCTGTTGCGGCTAGCGTGGCCGGCGCCGGGCCTAGAGCTGCTAATAAGCAAGAAGCTGTGAATCTTTTAGAGGCAAAAGATGTTATCAAAGATGCTGCTGATGTAACGAAATTTAATACTGGGAGCACTGCGCAAAAACTAGAGGTTTTAGAAAAAGTAGCAAACGACATTGAAGCACGACAACAAGCTGTACATAGAAATCAGGATGAAATCGTGGCACAGATGGTGACATTACCCACATTAAAAGAGTCTTATTCAAATCAGTTAGCAACGCCTCAAACAGCATCGGAATTGGCAGAGGCAAGAGCCACGATGTTAAATGCCCATCATCAACAATTAGCTGAATTATCAAAAGAGAATGTAAAAGAATTAGAAGATTTAGGAATGCGAGCACAAGTTTGTAAGAGGGAGTTGAATAGCTTAGCAGCAGATCCAGCCCTCGATGCTAAAAAAGCGGAGGTCTCAAACAAATTGGATGCATCAGCAACCGCAATTACCGCTATGAAAGAACCAGAATTGCTGAAGAAACAACAGAGCACTTTTGATGGGGTTGTTCAAATAGCCCAAACGCTAGCCCAAGAAGCAGCTAAAGAGGTAAATGCAAGTCGTAGTGGTCCTAGTGCTAGTTAAATAAGCATAGCGGGTTATAAGGAAATCCTATAATAATTAAACGAGGTAATAATGAGTGCTTCAAGATCTAGAGCGGACATTATTCAAGAACAAAAAGAACAAATTCAGAGCCTGTTTTCAAGGCATCCTCTTGTTGCCGGCTTAATTTCAGAATTTATTGATGTAATGTCATATGACGAAGAGCACTTAGTTATAACCACGATAACTCCTCAAGAGCAGTTTGAAAGGTTACTTGACAATATATCGATAGACTCAGAGCCTGCTGGATCTAAACTTGCTATTGAATCATTCATTAAACAACTTCTGAAAAATCGCAATGCGGCTAATGAAGAAACGGATGTTGAAAATAGTGCTAGGTTAGCGGGAAAAATTTTTGAGACCCTGATCGTTTCAAAAATGTTTGCTGAAATAAAAGCTGATTTGGTTGACGAAGATCACAAAGTATTAAGAAGAATATTGTTAGGCAATGATGATACTTCAGTTTGTAGGCTAGGTTCTAAACTTGCAGAGATCATTGTTGAGCTTAATCTAGAACCTGCCTACGCGCGTGAAAAATTTACACTATTGTTCGGATCATTACGTGATCCAGGTATTGATATACCAACTTTAAAAATATGTTCGTTGGAGTATTTTAATGAGACTGAGTCGACAGCTCTCTTTTTAGAAAACAATAAGCGCCATCTCAAATCCATCATTCGAGCACAAATTCAAAATGCAGAAGCAGCCAGGCTTATTTGTAATTTCATTGATACAATTGAGAGCGATGATTTACTGCCGGATCTCACCAACAACAATTTATTCGAACGGATGAATCGTGGCCTCGCCCAAACAACATTAGGACAATTTTCTTATAACGACCATAAGGTTAGTTTTGGCAGACGATTGGGAGAGATATTCAAAGCTAGCGACTACAGAGTCATTGAAACTCTATCAGACACTATTTTTAAAACAGTTATTGTTGACCAAACCTATGCGAGTTTAACTGCACCCAATGGCTTCTTGGGTGGAGATGACAAAGTAGAACTAAGAAAAATCCTGTCAAAGAATTTTCTTAAAGAAAAAATAATTGAGTTAGCTGACAGAGCTCGTGATCCAGAAACCATGGGGGTATTAGTAGACCCATTTCTTCCGTTACAAGGATCCAGCGCTGAACTAAGCCCAAAGCCACCAAAATATAAAGGCGATAAAACATCATTAAAAAATGCTCTGGCCACAATTGGCATAGACGATCCAACTAACGAAGTTGTCAATACACTTTTTGCTGAAAACCAGATGCGTCGCTTGTTTCGAAAAATTGATAGAGATTGGCCGCTCACTGCAACAGAAAAAAATAAGATTTATAGAGAAAATTTTTCTAAATTTAAAAATGCAAAAGATATTGCTGACGCTAATAAATTAATAAAAACTTTTTTTGTAGCAGAAGAAAAGAAATATAAAGATTTATGGGATTCAATACAGCGATATTCAACTGGTTGGCAGAGGTCAGAAGATAAAAATGAGTTTATGTCAGATAACCCGGCATTCGCACGGAATATGACTGAATTTTTCGAAAAATTAAATCGATTCCCAGCAGATCAACCCTTACCGCAAGAACTGTCCGAGATGATGACGCAAGCAGGTCTGACAAACTTGTTGTATGTTCAATTGTTTTTACTGCAATTTAAGACAATACCTGCAGGTCATCCAGTCATGAAGTTGTTACAAAATTCTGATTATTTCGACCGGTTGATATTAGGCAAAACGGGTGAAGAAGATAAAATTGAACCGGAAAGAGTTCAGTTGGGATCAAAATTCTTACGCGCTATTTTCTGTACGACCCCAGAGCCTCTTCTTCGGGATGGTGAATCAAGAGGAGATTACTTCAGTAGAAATTTTGACGATATCTTTGATGAGTTTAAAGAAGATCCAAAAGGAAATGTCAATTATCAACAATTGGCAGAGCTCCAAGTTGATTTGTCAGCACTGAAAAAAGAATTGTATAGCCACATTTATTATAAATGTGTGTCTGAGCCAGCCACTCCTGAACAAAAAAGAGAAAAAGATGTTTTTGTAAATGTGTCTCATGAGCTCTTTGTTGTTTTAGGAAAAAAATGGACTGAAATTGAGAGCTTATTGAATTTGCCAGCTAGTGAGAGAGGGAGAGTCGGCGTTAAGGCTTTTACAGACTTGCTCAAGCAAGTCGGTTTTATGTTTACCAAGCCTTTACCTGCCATACCAGGAAAACAACTTATTTTCAAAATGATCGACTATTATCCTTTAGAGACGATCGCATATCTCACTCCTGACACGATGAAAAGTTTGTTCTCTACGCGAGAAGGTCTGGATTTTGCTATTAAAAAATTGAAGGAACCCGCTGCTCCTGAAAAACTGAAAAAGGAACTCATTCGTAGCTTAGCCGAACACCAGTTAGCGCAGATGTCTCCTGCAGAAAAAGATGTGTTAAGCAAAACGTTGTTATTGTTTACAATGCAAAAATATGTGGAGCCTGCGCGCTCTCCTTCAGTAGTTAAGGAAGATAATACTTATCTTCAAGTGGCAGCACATGACGGATTGCGACGTGACTATTTTGCACGATTGACGCCCTATGTCCATGCGCTGGCAGATGAAAATGCGGAACTGAAAAGGCTATGGGATGATTTGGTTTATATTGGAAAGAATAACTCAGGAATAGCGCCATCTGCTGAAAATCTTCGAGATTTATCGCAAATTATTGTCGATGCGACAGAGCTTGAGTATCTCGATCATTTAAACAAAAATAACAAAGTGGCACTGCTTGCTGAAATTAATAGGCTATGGGAAAGCAAGACAGTTGCGCGTGACGAACGGTCGCTGCTCGATCTTTCTGAAAGCGGGTTAAGATCCTATCAGTTGCAATTCAAGCTTTTGAAAAAAATTCTGGATGATTCACCTAGTGAGTCAGATATGGATGTTGTTACAAAATCACTGTTCCTGGCGTCTCTGAATCATGCGAGGCATCGTCTGAGATTCAATGCGGAGCAACAAGCATTACTGTCGACCCATCAGGCACGCATCGATAATTACACCACGAAACTACATCCTTTTATTGATGAAGAATTAAAGCGCGAAATTGTTGCTTGGCAAGATGAAGTGAAGAGCGCAACACAGGGTGCCGCTGAAAAATTACAACAGGCTAAGACTGTTCTGCAGTTATGGAGTCATATCCACGATCCAGCCCACAATCCTATGCCAGCTTTTGCGACCCCAGCTGTGGAAGAAGCTGTTTTTTCGAATCTAGCAAATGCGTTGACGCACGGAGGCATTGAGGTTCAAACAAAAGTTGACAGAGAACGTACTGCAGCAAGAGCGGAACAGCAAAGACAAGCAGAAGAAAAAGCGCGTGAACGAGCACATCGTGTCGAGGAAGAAAGAGATTTACTCGCAGAAGAAAAAGCACGCGAACATGATCGGCGTGATGCGGAAGAAAAACGTCAGTTAGCGCAACAACAAGAAGAGAAACGGATAGAACTAAAAATCCAGGAATTAGATGCCCTGGGGCAAAAACAAGTGGGTAGTATCAATGCAATCCGAAAGCAAAGAGAACGAACAGAACAATACCTTGTTAGCATTAAAGCATTAAATGTTTTACTCCTTGCAGCTCAGCAAATGACGGAGGCGGCTAGATACAGTAAATTAGCCAGAGAACAAATACACTCCGGGTTTTTTGTGCCGCCATCACCGAATGCGGGAATTAAACCGTTAATCGAAGACATCAATAGAAACATGACAGTTTTGCGACACGATCAAACCGAAGTCGTGTCACCCAAGCATGTGAGACGTGAAGTCATTACCTATAATCCCAATACGATAGGCCGCGAGCTGAAAAAAAGTTTGGACTTAAGCTCGGTTGCTTTGGCGCGAGATGTCACGGTGACAAGAACGCTTGGAAGAAATCAAATTGCATTTAATCATGTTGAGAATGAAGTAAAATATGCTGCTAAAAAGAAGGCGTGTTATACCGAGCGAATGACAGACAACAACGAATATCACGTCGCTGTTCGACGCTTGCCTCCTGAAATAGATAAAGAACAAATACTTGAAGATATTTTGGAGCGAAGGGGCGTTTCTCAAGTAGACCGAGCTGCAATCTTGCAACGTTTTGCTAGCGTTTCAGAAACGGCGGAGATGAAATCTTTTTTAGCAAAACAACCCGAGCTTAAAAGCCAACCTGATATTGCTCAGTTAAGTCGTGAAGTGTCACAAGCTGTCGAGCTCGCTCGTCAGCAAATAGTTGTAACTCCTGCCGGAAATGATATTGTCATTGCCAGCATGCCTTATTTGAAGCTGGCTAATAATATTTGCACGACGTTTTATCGGGAATTAGGCTCAAGCCAAACGATGTATATTCAGCCGAATCCCGATGAGTGGTTGGTTAAATCACTCATACTCATGTGTGTATCAAAGGGGATAACTTGCGTCAATGAATCTGGAGTTCAATACCAGCCAACTTCCGAAGAGCGCGATCATGTCTGGACATTATTTGAAGATAAGCATCTAGAAAGAACGATTGAAATCTCCGTTAGCACAGAGTTGGAAAAACTTAAAAATTTGGAAGCGAGGATTCAAAGCCAAGAAGTTAAAAGGGAATTGACACAAGTTGTCACGAAGATAGAAGAGAGCATGCAGCAAGGCTTTGATTCACAGCGAGTTAGTGATTTGATCGAAGGTTTAACCGATAAAGTAAATAAAAATCCGCCGCCGACGCTTTCTAGATGAACCCATTCATCCCGCGACGTTTTTTAAGCGGGACCCAGCGCCTTTTATTCGGCTTAGTTGCGTCAAAGGCGCTGGGTCCCGCTTAAAAAACGTCGCGGGATGACGCGTGCTAGCGAAAGATAATCGTAGTCCTTGTCACATCCCATTCCCTTCGTTTACAATCAGCCCACTTCAAATTTGGGTAATCCCCTTATGCGCAAAAAAATGGTAGCAGGAAACTGGAAAATGAATGGCTCTCGCCGTGCGGCGCATGAGTTGCTTGCGGCTATCAAACTGGGCGCGAGTGCATTTTCGGCAGTTGATATTGTAGTTTTTCCAAGCTTGGTGCATTTGCAGCAAACAGAGGAAATTCTCGCGGAAAGTTTGGTCGCCTGGGGCGCGCAAAATCTTTATCTCGGCAGTGCGGGTGCATTTACTGGGGAAGTATCAGGCCCTATGTTGGCTGATTATGGTTGTCAGTATGTTTTAGTAGGACATTCTGAGCGACGCATGTTGTTTCATGAAGATGTGAATTTAGTCGCGGCGAAATTTAAGGCGGCGCAACAGTTTGGTTTACAACCGATTTTGTGTGTCGGCGAAACGTTAGAACAACGCGAAGCAGGTCAAACTGAAAATATCATTAAACAACAGCTTGCATCTGTCATAGAAGCTGTTAGCATTGACGCCTTTCGTCATGCAGTCATCGCCTATGAGCCTGTTTGGGCCATTGGGACTGGTTTGACGGCGACGCCGGAACAAGCGCAAGAAGTTCATGCATTCATTCGGAACTTGGTGGCGCAATATAATCCTGAAATCGCTCAAGCGGTGCGGATCATTTATGGCGGAAGTGTTAAAGCAGATAATGCCAAGGGTTTATTTGCTATGCCAGACATTGACGGCGGTTTAGTGGGTGGTGCTTCGTTAGAAGCGAAAGGATTTTTAGCAATTTGTGAAGCGGCGATGTAGAATAGACGGGCATAAAATGATGCCGGGTCAACAGTAAAGAAAAGGTTACTTAAAATGTACCAATTGATATTAATTATTCATGTATTCGCGGCAATCTGCCTGGTTGCTCTCGTGCTTGTCCAACAGGGCAAAGGCGCGACAATGGGCGCAGCATTTGGTAGTGGCGCGTCACAAACTGTATTCGGAAGCAAAGGCTCTGGTTCTTTCTTGCTGAAAATCACGATTTTTTTCGTGACATTATTTTTCGCGACCAGCATTGCTTTAAATTACATGGCAAGCCGTGCGATTAAACAATCGCAACAAGTAGACTTGCCAATCCCGGTTGAGCAGCAGCAGAACCCTGCAACACCACCGGCCGTTTCTCCCAACAACATACCTGTTGGTAAGAAAACTACATAAAATAGGATAAAAACAATCAAGCCGAAGTGGTGAAATTGGTAGACACGCCATCTTGAGGGGGTGGTGGCGCAAGCCGTGTGGGTTCGAGTCCCACCTTCGGCACCATCTGAGGAGAAAATAAGTGTTAGAAAATTACTTGCCTATTTTGATGTTCATGATCATAGGCGGTGTGCTTGGAATGATTGTACCCTTGCTGGGGTATATCTTGGGTCCCAAGCGTCCTAATCCTGAGAAAACATCTCCTTATGAATGTGGGTTTGCACCCTTCGATGATGCACGCTTACCGTTTGATGTACGTTATTATCTCGTCGCTATTCTCTTTATTATCTTCGACCTTGAAACCGCATTTTTGGTTCCATGGGCTGTCATTTTCCGTAAAATTGGCTGGTTTGGTTTAGTTGCAATGGGTATTTTCCTGGGGCTCTTGGTGATTGGATTTATTTATGAGTGGAAAAAAGGAGCGCTGGAATGGGAATAACAGGTTTAAAAGACCAGGGTTTTATTACCACCTCGCTAGATAAACTCGTGACTTGGGCGCGTTCTGGATCCTTATGGCCAGTGACTTTCGGTTTAGCGTGTTGTGCAGTTGAAATGATGCACGCGGGCGCTGCGCGTTATGATTTGGATCGCTTTGGTGTTATTTTTCGGCCTAGTCCCAGACAATCCGATGTGATGATTGTGGCGGGCACGTTATGCAATAAAATGGCGCCTGCATTACGCAAAGTCTATGATCAAATGTCAGAACCACGCTGGGTTATTTCGATGGGATCGTGTGCAAATGGCGGCGGTTACTATCATTATTCTTATTCAGTTGTGCGTGGCTGCGATCGTATTGTGCCAGTTGATATCTATGTTCCAGGCTGTCCTCCTACTGCCGAAGCATTAATGTATGGAGTGATTCAGTTACAAAATAAAATTAACCGCAAAAAAATCATAGAACGATAGGGCATATCTCATGGCTGACGTTGAAACATTAAGCTCTCAGATCAATGAACGTTTTGGTGCATTGATTCAGCATGCCACGATTGCATGCGACGAATTGACCATCGAAGTTTTACCGGAACGCTTGCTTGAAGTGTGTCTTGGTTTGCGTGATGACAAAGAATTTGATTTCAAAATGTTGGTGGATGTATGCGGTGTTGATTATCTGCATTATGGTTTGTCTGAATGGGAAACCAATAGCGCAACTGCAACAGGTTTTGAACGTGGTGTCGATCGGAGTGCAATCAATCATCCTGAATTAACGCGTCCTCGTTATGCCGCGGTTTATCATTTGTTGTCACTTTCCCAAAATCAGCGCATCAGAATTCGTGTGTCGCTTGATCACAATCCGAAAGTACCATCCGTCGTCCATCTCTGGCCAGCGGCCAATTGGTTTGAGCGAGAAGCATTCGACTTGTTTGGAATTATGTTCACGGGCCATCCTGATTTACGACGTATTCTGACTGATTATGGTTTTGTGGGACATCCATTCCGTAAAGATTTTCCGTTAAGTGGACATGTGGAACCACGTTACGATGCGAAATTGCAGCGCGTGATTTATGAGCCTGTCAAAATCCAGCCGCGGATTTTAGAACCCAAAGTTATTCGCAGCGATAACCGATATCAGTCTGGAGAATAATGATTAATGGAAAAGTTACCAGAAATTCGTAATTACACATTTAACTTCGGCCCCCAGCATCCCGCGGCGCACGGTGTGTTGCGTTTAATTTTAGAAGTGGATGGCGAAACCATTGTGCGTGCCGATCCACATGTCGGTTTATTGCATAGAGCCACCGAAAAATTAGCTGAAACCAAGCCGTATAATCACAGCATTGGTTACATGGATCGGTTGGATTATGTATCGATGATGTGTAACGAGCATGGTTATGTGCTTGCTATCGAAAAACTATTAGGCATCACAGCGCCGGTACGTGCGCTGTATATTCGAACCATGTTCGATGAAATCACCCGAATTCTAAATCACTTGTTGTGGCTAGGTGCACACGGTTTGGATTTAGGTGCAATGTCCATGTTTATCTATTGTTTCCGTGAGCGAGAAGATTTATTAGATTGTTATGAAGCCGTGTCAGGCTCGCGCATGCATGCAACATATTATCGCCCGGGTGGTGTTTATCGCGATCTTCCCGCCAAAATGCCGCATTATCATGTTTCTCGTTGGCATAATGAAAAAGAAGTTGCTGCAATGAATGCGAATCGTCAGGGATCGTTATTAGATTTTATTTGGGATTTCACAGAACGTTTTCCTGAACGCGTCAATGAATATGAAACACTCTTAACCGACAACCGAATCTGGAAACAACGCACGGTCGATATTGGTGTGATTTCGCCAGAGCGTGCAATTGCGCTTGGATTTACCGGTCCCATGTTACGCGGTTCGGGCGTCGAATGGGATTTACGTCGAAAACAACCGTATGCGATGTATAACGAATTGGATTTTGATATTCCAGTGGGTGCCAATGGCGATTGTTACGATCGTTATCTCGTGCGCGTTGCAGAAATGCGTCAATCAAATCGCATTATTCGTCAGTGCGTGGAATGGCTGCAAAAAAATCCAGGCCCGGTGATTTCCGATCATCAAAAAGTTGCACCACCGACCCGCGTCAATATGAAAGAAAAAATGGAAGCCATGATTCATCATTTCAAATTAATGACGGAAGGATTTTGTTTGCCGGAAGGTGAAGCCTATGCTGCAATTGAACATCCTAAAGGTGAATTTGGTGTGTATCTGGTATCCGATGGCGCAAATAAACCGTACCGTTTAAAAGTTCGCGCAGCCGGATTTCCCCATTTGGCGGCGCTAGAAGAATTAGTACGCGGACACATGATTGCCGACGTGGTCGCCGTGCTTTCGAGTTTAGACATTGTGTTTGGAGAGATTGATCGCTAATGACAGAGATAACCAAAACCATTCTTTCAGCCCATGCGCGTGCTGAAATCGATCGTTGGCTGACACGCTATCCAGTAGATCAGAAGCGCTCTGGCGTTCTGCAAGCTTTGATGATTGTACAAGAAGAAAATAATGGCTGGCTCACAGAAGAATTAATGGATGCCGTAGCTGATTATTTAAAAATGTCACGCATCGCCGTGTATGAAGTTGTTTCATTTTACACGATGTATAATGTCAAACCGGTGGGTCGACATGTTATTAATGTCTGCACGAATATTTCGTGCATGCTAAATGGTTCGCAAAAAATTGTGGATCATTTAAAAAAGCGTTTAGAAATTAAAGTCAATGAAACAACGGCAGATGGAAAATTTACATTGCGTGAAGTGGAATGTTTAGCTGCTTGCGCGGCTGCGCCGATGTTTCATATTGGTAAAAAATATTATGAAAATCTCACACCAGAAAAAGTGGATGATATTTTAAAAGAGTTGGAGTAACCGCTGTGGCAAATGAAATTTGTTTCCGCACATTACATTTAGATAAGCCATGGACGCTAAGCACCTATGAAAGTGCTGGCGGTTACGTGCAATGGAAAAAAATTCTGCGTGAAAAAATTCCGCCAGAACAAATTGTCGACGCATTAAAATTATCTGCACTACGTGGCCGTGGTGGCGCAGGTTTTCCAACGGGCTTGAAGTGGAGTTTCATAAAGTATGACTCCCCCGGACAAAAATATGTGTTATGCAATGCAGATGAAGGCGAGCCCGGAACCTGTAAAGATCGCGACATTTTGCGCTTCAATCCACATCAATTGATTGAAGGGTTGGCGATTGCGGGTTATTGCATGGGCGCGACGGTTGTGTATAACTACATGCGCGGCGAATTTCATGAACCTTACGAGCGTTTTGAAGCCGCACTCGATGAAGCGCGACGTGCCGGTTTTTTAGGAAAAAATATTTTAGGCTCCGGTGTTGAAGTCGAAGTGTATAGCACGTTGGGCGCAGGCGCTTATATTTGCGGTGAAGAAACGGCATTGATGGAATCGTTGGAAGGCAAAAAAGGTATGCCGCGTTTCAAGCCACCGTTTCCTGCATCGCGTGGTTTATATAGCAAACCAACGACTATTAATAATGTGGAAACGTTTGCGAGTGTGCCCGTTATTTTAGAAAAAGGTGCTGAGTGGTTTTTGAAATTAGGTAAACCCAATAACGGCGGTTGCAAAATTTTCAGCGTCACGGGTCATGTGAATAAACCGGGAAATTATGAAGTTCCACTGGGTACGCCATTCAAAGATTTATTAGCTATGGCAGGCGGTGTGCGTAACGGACACAAATTAAAAGCTGTAATTCCGGGCGGTTCATCGATGCCAGTTTTACCAGCAGACATTATGTTATCACTCGATATGGATTTTGATTCCTTACAAAAAGCGGGTTCAGGTTTAGGTTCAGGCGCTGTTATTGTGATGGATGAAACTGTTTGCATGGTAAAAGCATTGCAACGTCTTTCCCATTTTTATATGGATGAATCGTGCGGTCAGTGCACACCGTGTCGTGAAGGAACGGGTTGGTTGTATCGTTTAGTTCACAAAATTGAGCATGGCGAAGGCACTATTGCAGACATAGAAAATTTGCGCCGTGTCGCAAAAAACATTGAAGGCCGAACGATTTGTGCATTTGGCGAAGCCGCTGCATGGCCGGTCGGTGGATTTCTCAAACATTTTTACGATGAATTTGTTTACCATGTTGAACATGGCAAATGCATGGTTTAAAAAAATTTGTAGGGGCGGACCGATGTGTCCGCCCGTGGGGTAATAAATGTCAGACATTGAAATAGAAATTGACGGCAAACCGTTAACAGCAAAACCAAATACTATGGTCATCCAAGTGGCGGATGAAGCCGGAATTTATATTCCGCGTTTTTGCTATCACAAACATTTGTCCATTGCAGCCAATTGCCGCATGTGTCTCGTTGAAGTTGAAAAATCACCGAAAGCATTACCTGCTTGCGCAACACCTGTGATGCCTGGCATGAAAATTTTTACGCGTTCTCCGAAAGCGCTTGCTGCACAAAAAGCAGTGATGGAATTTTTATTAATTAATCATCCACTCGATTGCCCGATCTGCGATCAAGGTGGCGAGTGTGAATTGCAAGATTTAAGTATGGGCTATGGTTCCGCTGATTCGTTTTATACATTCGGAAAACGTTCTGTCAAAGACGAAGATTTAGGACCACTCATTTCAACCGACATGACGCGTTGCATTCAATGCACACGCTGCGTGCGTTTTGGTGATGAAATTGCTGGATTACGTGAGTTGGGTGGAATTGGCCGTGGTGAAAATTTAGAAATCGGCACTTACGTTGGTCATGCGCTGCATTCCGAAATTTCTGGCAATATTATTGATCTTTGTCCGGTGGGTGCGTTGACCTCTAAACCATTTCGGTTTACTGCACGTGCGTGGGAATTAAATCAATATCCATCGATTGCGCCACATGATTGTGTTGGTTCAAATATTTATGTACACACGCGCACTGGAAAAGTGATGCGTGTCATTCCACGCGAAAATTTAAGCATTAATCAAACCTGGTTATCAGATCGCGATCGTTTTAGTTATGAAGCGCTCGCACATCCGGATCGTCTGGAAAATCCCATGATTCGGGTTGACGGTCAATGGCAAGAAACCGACTGGCAAACCGCGCTTGAAATTGCGGTAAAAGGTTTACAAGATGTGATTCACACGCAAGGTGCTGAACATCTTGCGGCATTAGCATCACCCAATTCCACTGTCGAAGAATTTTATTTATTACAAAAATTAGTGCGCCAGTTAGGTTCTTCCAATATCGATCATCGTTTGCGACAAGTTGATTTTTCCGATCAACAAACGATGCCAACTTTTCCCGGTTTAAATGGAACTCTAGCCGATATTGAAAATTGCGACGCGATTTTATTAATCGGTTCCAATATTCAAAAAGAACAACCACTCGCCGGTTTGCGTGTTCGTCAAGCTGCACGTAAAGGCGCGCGAGTGATGGCTGTCAATATGCTGGATTATCGTTTCAACTTTCCTCTCGCAGCAAAGAAAATTGCAGCGCCGCATCGGTTGACAGAAGAATTAGCGAATGTGTTGCAAGCGCTTACTGAGAAACAAGCGGATGCAATTGCCGATTTGTTGCGTGAAGGTAAAAAAGTTTGTGTGTTAGTAGGTGCATCCGCATTTAATCATCCAGAAGCAGCCGCACTTCGTGCATTGGCTTCTGCAATCGCAACAGAATGCAATGCGCTGCTGGGTTATTTAACGGAAGGTGGTAATGCCGCAGGCGCCTGGTTAGCTGGCGCAATTCCACATCGTAGTGCTGCCGGTGAACATGCAGGTTTAAATGCAAATAGCATGTGGGAAAATCCACGCAAAGCGTATGTTTTATTGAATGTAGAGCCCGAATTCGATTGCGCAAATGCACCCTTGGCGCAGAATGCATTACTGGAAGCTGAGTTTGTTGTTTCGTTAACAATGTTTAAAAATCCAATGTTAGCGCAGTATGCAAATGTTATTTTACCGATTACCCCATTTACGGAAACAGCCGGCACTTTCGTCAATGTAACAGGCGAGTGGCAAAAATTTAATGGCGTTGCGCCGCCGCTTGGTGAAGCACGTCCTGCCTGGAAAGTATTACGTGTGTTAGGTAATTTATTTCATTGCGAAGGATTCGATTATCAATCCGCGCATGAAATTAGCGCAGAACTCAAAGCTGCACTCGATGGTAAAAACATTTCATGTCAAACGAAAGTAGCGATGCCAGTTAGCAAAAGCACAACAACAAAAAAATTATCACGCATCGGTGACATTCCACTTTATGCCGGCGACAGTTTGCAACGTCGCGCGAAAGCATTGCAAGCGACGCAACCGATTATTGAAAATCATTTAATTGCTGCGCATCTGCATCCTGAAACTGCCGCAGTTTTAAACGTGAGTGATACAGATTCAGTGATTGTGACTCAAGATGAAGGACGGGTTGTTCTTCCTGTGGTGATAGATAAACGGGTTCCGCTTGCGGCTGCGTATATTCCAGGCGGTATTTTAGCGACCCATGAATTAAGTCAATTGTATGGCCCAATAGAGATTCAAAAAGCATGATGGAACAAATATTACTTATTAGTGTCATTGCTATAAAAATTATCGTGATCGTCGTCGCGTTGTTGCTTTCGGTCGCCTATTTGACTTACCTCGAACGTAAAGTCATAGGGTATATGCAAACACGTATCGGTCCAAATCGTGTTGGTCTAAGTGGCTTGCTGCAACCGATTGCCGATGTGCTTAAGTTATTAAACAAAGAAATTATTATTCCATCGGCATCCAACCGATTTTTATTTGTGATTGCACCCATGATTAGTATCGGTACTGCACTGGCCGGTTGGGCGGCGATTCCATTGGATAAAGCATTTGTGTTAGCGAATATTAATGCGGGTGTTTTATATGTTTTTGCATTGTCATCACTGGGTGTTTATGGCGTGTTGATTGCAGGCTGGGCATCCAATTCCAAATACGCGCTCTTTGGCGCATTACGTGCGGCAGCACAATCTATTTCGTATGAAATCGCGATGGGTTTTGCTTTAGTGGGCGTCATGATGGCGGCGGGATCACTTAATTTTCAGGCGATTATCAACGCGCAAGCGGGCGGTTTTTGGCATTGGTATTGGTTGCCATTATTTCCGTTATTTATTGTTTACTGGATATCGGGTGTTGCGGAAACCAATCGCGCACCATTTGACGTTTCCGAAGGTGAATCAGAAATTGTTGCGGGCTTTCATGTTGAATACTCAGGAACCGTGTTTGCATTATTTTTCTTAGCTGAATATGCCAACATGATTTTGATTTCAACGCTCGCTGCCATTATGTTTATGGGCGGCTGGTTGTCACCATTCCAAGGTATTCCGGTGCTTGAGTCAGCGTTTGCCTGGGTGCCTGGTCTGGTCTGGTTACTCATGAAGTTATCGATATTTGTATTTTGTTATTTATGGATACGCGCGACTTTCCCGCGTTATCGTTATGATCAAATCATGCGTTTAGGCTGGAAAATCTTGATCCCGGTCACTATCGTGTGGATAGTGGTGCTAGCCTTGGCGATACATTTTCAATTGAGTCCGTGGTTCACGGAAATGAGATAATATGCGACGTTTAACCCAATACATTAAAAGTTTTACTTTATGGGATTTGTTGCTGGGCTTGAGGCTCACAGGACGTTTATTTTTTGCGAGAAAAGTAACAATACAATATCCTGAAGAAAAAACGCCAACCTCAGTTCGTTTTCGTGGCTTACACGCATTGCGTCGATATCCAAATGGCGAAGAACGTTGTATCGCGTGCAAACTTTGCGAAGCAGTTTGTCCCGCACTGGCCATCACGATTGAAGCCGCACCGCGTTTGGATGGCGCGCGGCGTACTACACTGTATGAAGTTGATTTATTCAAATGTGTTTATTGCGGATTTTGTGAAGAATCCTGTCCGGTGGATTCCATTATTTTGACCCGTTTTAACGATTATCATATAGAAAATCGGGGTGAAAATATTTTAACGAAAAATAAATTACTCGCGATTGGTGACAAGTATGAACCGCAGATCGCGAGAGATCGTGCGGAAGATGCAAAATATCGATAAAGCATGTCATCCTGAACGCAGTGGAGCATCTCCCAGCTAGTTTGGAGATCCTTCGTTACACTCAGGATGACATTTAAGAATGCATGTCATCCTGAACGCAGTGAAGGATCTCCTGACTAGTTCGCTCAGGATGACATTTAAGAAAGGTAGAAAATGACAACACTACATTTTATTTTTTATATATTTTCAGCCGTCGCTGTTATATCCGCGATGATGGTGGTCGCTTCCAAAAACCCAGTGCACGGTGTGTTATTTCTGGTTTTAACATTTTTCGCGACGGCGGGCGTCTGGTTAATTTTGAATGCAGAGTTTTTAGCATTAGTTTTAGTGTTAGTGTATGTCGGTGCGGTGATGACGTTATTTTTATTTGTCGTCATGATGTTAAGTACTGATATTCTCAGTCGACAGGAAGGTTTTGTACGTTATTTACCATTCGCCGCATTGCTGATTCTTCTGATGATAGGTTTGACGGTGATGGTGCTAGGCCCTGGTCATTTTGGCTTAGCGCAAGTTGCAGCTCCTGCAGCGAGTGCTGCAGATTATAGTAATACAGCGGATTTGGGTTCAGTGCTTTACACGAATTATGCGTATCCATTTGAAGTGGCGGCCGTTTTATTATTAACATCGATTATTGCCGCAATTGCATTATCGCATCGTAAACCGAAAGATCGGAAATCACAAAGAATCAGCGCACAAATTGCTGCGCGTCCTGAAAATCGATTACGGTTGGTGAATATGCCGTCGGAGAAAAAACAAAAATGATGACTATCCTCTCATGTCCCACGACTATCCTCTCCCTACGTCCCGGGGGGGGTGGGGGGGGGGGCGGAGCGCGCGCGGCGCCCAGGATAGAAAAGACCAACGGCACCC
>CAZAXX010000034.1:0-26067 GCA_964489265.1 uncultured Coxiellaceae bacterium | reverse complement strand
AAGCGAATCATGATTTACTCACCAATTTACCGAATCAACGTTTATTGCCGCAATATATTGATGTTGCAATCAATACAGTGAAAGGCACACCCAATACATTCGCGCTAGTTTGTTTTTCATTAAATCGCATGGAAATGATTAATGATAGTTTGGGTCATCAAGCAGGTGATTCCATTATTCAATCGGTCGCGGTTCGTTTGAATGCACTGACGCAGCGCGCAAAAAATGAAATTACTCAAATTGTCTTAACCATTTCTCGTAAAGATACTTTCAATATTTTATTAGTGCCACTCAAAGCGGAAGACATAGATAAAAAAGTCAAAGAATTATTTGCTATTTTAGATGATCCATTTTATCTGGAAAAACAAGGCGTGAAAATTACCGCGAGTGCGGGTATTAGTGTTTATGGAAAAGATGGTGAGAATTCAGAATCACTGCTTATTAATGCAGACGCTGCCATGTTTAGAGCGAAACAATTTGGTGGTAATCGAGTTGAGTTTTATCGTACAGAAATTAATGCGCAAACTCCCAATCAACTTGAATTAGAAACTGATTTGCATGTGGCGATCGAACACAAGCAACTTGAAGTTTATTATCAGCCTTTAGTTGATTTAAAAACAGGTAAAGTCAGCGGCATGGAAGCGTTGTTACGCTGGAAACATCCGACGCGTGGTTTTATTTCGCCAGCTCATTTTATTCCAATTGCAGAAGAAACCGGCTTGATTGTTCCCATCGGCGAATGGGTGTTGCAAGAAGCGTGTGCTCAAACGGTGAAGTGGCATAACATGGGATTTTCCTGGCTAAAAATTGCGGTCAATTTAGCGGAAAAACAATTACGTGAAGCAAATCTTATTGCAACGATTGAAACTATTTTACAAAAATCAGGTCTTGATTCTCGTTATCTCGAACTTGAAATTACTGAAACTGCTATTTTAGATGAAGCAATTATTCATGTGATCAAAGAAATTAAACGAGTTGGTTTAGGTCTTGCAGTTGATGATTTTGGAACGGGTTATTCAGGATTAAGTTACTTAAAGCGATTTTCTATTGATAAATTGAAAATCGATCAATCGTTTGTGCGAGACATTCCAACTAACGAAGAAAGTATCACCATTGTGTCTGCAATCATTGCGATGGCAAAAGAATTAAATTTAAGTACATTAGCAGAAGGTGTCGAAACGGAAGAGCAATTAAAGTTTTTGCAAATGAAAGGCTGTGATTATGTGCAAGGTTATTTTTTTAGTAAGCCAGTCGACGCAACTGCATTCACTCAGTTATTAGTTGAACATCGGAGTTTAACAGCGAATTTAAATGTTGGAAAAATGGAGGAAAAAGCGAATGAAGGGATTCAAAAGGAAAGTCATTAGTTTAAGCGTGCTGGGTTTTCTCGCGGCAATGTCATCAGAAGCCAATGCTGCAGGATATAAATTAGAGTTTCAAAGCGCTTCTGTTTTAGCAGATGCAGGTGAAGCTGCTGTGGTTGAAGATGCTGGAACCAACTGGTATAACTCAGCAGGTCTTGTGTATTTGCCACAACAAATTGTTGCTTCAATGATAGGTGTGATGCAACGCACGCAATTTTCCGGTGCATCGACCGCTCCATTTCCGCCACCACCAGGTGCTTCTCCATTGAGTCCATTTAACTATAATGTGACGAACTCACATGCAAGTTCCTATCCAAGTAATTTGCTGCCTGCTTTCCATTATGTTTTACCATTTAAAGATCGTTATGCATTTGGTATTTCTGTCGTACCAGCATGGGGATTGATGGAAGATTATGGCGAAAAATCCGATGTACGTTATTCGATTAACCATATCTCGACGAAAACGACGGATGTGTCGCCAAGTCTTGCAATGAAGATCAATGATAAATGGTCAGTAGGCGCAGGCGCAGACATTCATTATTTTGCTATTCAAAATCGATTCCAAGTATTGAATCCAATTTCGGGTGATGCTGTATCACGTTACAGCGCCAATAATTGGGGCTTGGGTTGGCATGCGGGTGTTTTATATCGCGTGAGTGATGCAACGCGTATTGGTCTTAACTATCGTTCCAAAATCGTTATGAATTTAGATGGTGATAGTGATTTCACTGGCGGTTTTGCAACGAATAATTTTAAAGTTAACATTCCACTGCCACCAACCACCAGCTTGAGTGTTTATCATGATGTCACACCAGTTTGGGCATTGATGGGAACGATTGCATATGATCAATGGAGTGTAATTCAATACTATTATGGACAAAACCTTGCAACACCATTTGGTCCAACTAATGCTGTATTGCCGCAAAACTTCAACAATACCTTTGATTTTAGCATAGGTACGCATTACACCTTAAATGCGCAATGGATGTTACGCGGATCACTGAAGTATGTTGCGACACCAACCGTGAATTCAAGTCGTACCTTATCATTCCCGGATGGTGATAAATATGGTATTAACTTAGGTGCACGTTATCAGGTTAATAAGAAAGTTGCTGTTGATATGATTATTGCGCATGTATTTACTAAATCGGCTCATATCAATGACATCAATCCATTGACAGGCGCAACGTCTGTCGGACATACCAACACAGATATCAATTTAGCGGGTGCTCAATTAGTTTGGGACATCTAGAAAACGTTGTTCGTTCATCAATCCCCGCGCAAGCGGGGATCTCCTTTTTGATTCAACTGATGTCATCCTGAGAGCGTTTTTGCTCGAAGGATCTCCTCATTTTATCGGGAGGTCCTTCACTTCGTTCAGGATGACACGTTTTACCGTGCCAGCATATTTCTCACATTTTTATCGGTAAGTAACCCATACCGCAATGCTTCCAAACCATACCCTTCAGAAACAAGCTCAGCTTGTGCTAGAGAAGGCAAGCCTTGCTCTGCAACCAATACAATCAATGTCGTCCAGCCCTGCCATTTCGCCGTCCAGTGTCTGTCATTGACATTTGAAAGATCCATTCTACGGTAAAGTGTATTCGTTGTATTATCCCAATAAAACAAAGGTGCAATATCGATTTGACCTGTATTGTTTGTCTCATCTGGGATCGGCAAGATGTTACTAACAGAATCATCTTTAGGATCCACGCCCTGTTGATACGCCTTAAAAATTTCATCTGCTGAACTTTGCAAAGCATCATTCAATTTATCGCGATTCATGTCATTCATTGCGTCGTAGTAATAATGATCGCCATGGGCAATCCAGCGCTCGCCTCGTAAATTATGCACGTGCAATCCATAGAGATTTTCTTCTTTATGCATGTAAACTGCGAGCAGTGAGCCAACGACGTTTGGTTTTACATTTGCCGGTAATTCAGAGCGTGTTGTGCGCATATGTCCTGATGAGAACCGATCAGAAAGGAAATGACATGCAAATCCATTCATTTCGTAAGCGAGTTCCAATTTTTTTAGGTCATTTGTTTGATGTGCAGCAATGGCTGTTTCGATCGCTAGTTGGTGTCCGGTTCGATAACTTTGCAATGCATTATTGCCAAAGTGATCGAAATCTTGTTTAGCCAATTTCAAGTATCTGCCTGGGCGCATCCACCAAGTGTTAGTAGAGCAGCCACCTCCGGTAACGCAATTCCATTGGCGATCATAGTCAGCAGCGATTTTGTCATAGATATCTTCAGGTTTTTCTCCGCGCTGCATTCCCTCGCTCACGACTTTTTGTTCAGCTTGAACGACGCCGAGCACTGTCGGTAACTCAGTCACTGCAGCTATGCTGGTCGCAAATGAATTAAATGCACCCATAAAACGTGTACGTCTGTCACTCTCTGTTGCACCACTTGAGATAGGTTGACCGACGATTCCATAAAAATCACCCAGTGTGACCAATTGGCCATACGTTAAATTCACCCCATTTGGCAATGACAAGACTTGGCCGGCTTGGGCGGGTTTATCGGTAGTCAATTGTAATTTAACCCGATCACCCGCTGCGGCATGTTCGCCGCTGGCGTATTTTAAAATGGGTGAATTATTTGAAGCGAAACTTACAGATGAAACAACGGTTAACAAAATAGCATATAAACTACGACGCATTACTTTCTCTCCCTGAAAGTCTGAAAATTTTTAAAATGTTTCGTCAGAGCGTTTAGTTAATACTTCATAACCTGATTCGGTTACCAAAATGGTATGTTCCCATTGGGCGGAAAGACTATGGTCTTTTGTCACAACCGTCCAGCCGTCCGGTAAGAGCTTAACAAAACGTTTTCCTGCATTAATCATAGGTTCAATCGTAAAAATCATTCCCTCACGAATTTCTTCTCCCGTGCCGCGTTTACCGTAGTGCACGACATTGGGCGGCTCATGGAAAATTTTTCCAATCCCGTGTCCACAATATTCTCGCACGACAGAAAAGCGATTTTTTTCAGCATGTTCCTGGATAACCGCACCAATATCGCCGAGGCGTGCACCGGGTTTTACTTCCTGGATGCCTAAATAAAGGCATTCCAGCGTATTATTAATCAGGCGATCCGCCAGAATAGAAGGCTTGCCCACGACGAACATTTTGCTGGTATCACCGTGATATTCATCTTTAATAACAGTGACATCCACATTAATGATATCGCCATCCTTCAATTTGCGAGTCCCTGGGATACCATGACAAACCTGGTGATTGACCGAGGTGCAGATGGATTTTGGAAATCCATGGTAGTTAAGAGGGGCTGGAATGGCTTTTTGCACATTGACAATGTAGTCATGGCAAATCTGGTTTAAATCGTCAGTGGTAATACCGGCTCGGACATGAGGTCCAATCATTTCAAGGACTTCGGCAGCGAGGCGGCCGGCAACGCGCATTTTTGCAATTTCATCGGGTGTTTTAATCGTAATATTCATGGCTATTAAATTATTGTTGTAAATGAACAACTATGGTATAAAGGCGGGCTCTGATTAGCAATCAAAATATCAGAGAATTATAAAACCACACACGTACTACAATCATTTGCTGGGTGCCTGGACCAAAAAAACTGGGTTGGCAGATGAGGATACGTGGAGGCCTAACCCAAACTTATAGGAAAATGATTATGTCATTATCAGTAAACATGCGTGATATGTTAAAAGCCGGTGTGCATTTCGGTCACCAAACCTGCCACTGGAACCCAAAGATGGGTCAATACATTTTTGGCGCTCGTAATAAAATTCATATTATCAACTTAGAAAAAACCGTTCCCATGCTGATCGACGCTCTGAATTTTATGGGCGGAATTGCAGCGCGAAAAGGCAAAATTTTATTTGTGGGCACCAAAGCGGCTGCACAAGAAATTGTTAAAGAAGAAGCACAACGTTGCTCCATGCCTTATGTCAACCATCGTTGGTTGGGCGGTATGTTAACCAACTACAAAACCATTCGTCAGTCCATTCGCCGTTTGAAAGAATTGGAAGCCATGTTTGAAAAAAACAACTTCGGACGATTGACCAAGAAAGAAATTCTGAACTTGACCCGTGATAAAGATAAGTTGGAACGCAGCTTAGGCGGTATCAAGAACATGGGCGGTTTACCTGACGCTCTATTTGTCATTGACGTTGGTCATGAAAAAATTGCGATTGCTGAAGCAAATCGTTTAGGCATTCCAGTGATTGGTATTGTTGATACCAATAACAGTCCAGAAGGCGTGAGCTACGTTATCCCAGGCAATGATGACTCTCTTCGTTCTATTTCTTTATACGCTAAAACAGTTGCTGATTGCATCTTAGACGGACGTGCTAGCAATCCAGAACTTGCTAAAGCAGAAGATGAGTTCGTTGAAGTTCAAGAAGTCGTGGTGCGTGCATCAGAACAAGATGATGAGGCAAATGAAGGTTAATCCTTCGCTTCTAGTTCTCTAGTTTCTGCAAGGATAATTGATTTTATCCTTGCAGAAAATTCTATATCAAATAATTTTGGGAGTGATTTAGTTATGGCAGTCACTGCAGCACAAGTTAAAGAATTGCGTGAACGTACAGGCGCAGGCATGATGGAATGCAAAAAAGCTTTAGATGCAACCGGCGGCGATATACAAAGCGCAATCGAAGAATTACGTAAGAGCGGTCAAGCAAAAGCTGATAAAAAAGCAAGTCGCGTTGCTGCTGAAGGCGTTATTGTTGTGAAGACAACAGACGATGGCAAACAAGCGATTATGCTGGAAATTAATAGCGAAACTGATTTTGTCGGACGTGATGAAAACTTCCTGGCATTTGCAGAAGTCGTCAGCAAAACAGCGTTGGCTGCAAAAGTGCAAGATGCGGCAGCATTGGCAACATTAACCTTAGCGGGTTCTAGCATCACTGTTGATGAAGCACGCCAAGCATTGATTGCAAAAGTGGGCGAAAATATCAACGTCAGACGCGTTGCTCTTTCCAATGCAAACGCACCTGCTATCGGCACTTACACACACAGTGGACGAATTGGTGTTATTGTTGAATTGGATGGTGGAACACCTGAATTAGCAAGAGATATTGCTATGCACATTGCTGCATGCAAACCACTGGTTGTCTCACCTGCGGATGTGCCAGCGGATGTTGTTGCAAAAGAAAAAGAAATTTATATGGCACAAGCGGCTGACAGCGGCAAGCCACAAGATATCGTTGAAAAAATGGTGGCTGGCAAGTTGAAGAAATATCTGGATGAAGTTAGTTTGGTTGGTCAACCCTTCGTGAAAGATCCTGATGTCATGATTGCAAGCTTACTCAATAAGCACCGCGCTAAAGTAATTAGCTTCGTGCGATTTGAAGTGGGTGAAGGCATCGAAAAAGAAAAAGAGGATTTTGTTGAAGCAGTGATGGCGCAAGTTCAAGGTAATTAATTTTCGCGCCTCTGCATATCTTAATGTAGAGGCGTAAAAATTTCAGGGAATTTAAAAATGAATCATGCATCTTCGCAAACAGATCAGAACGATACTAAAACAGTTTATCAACGTATTTTGCTCAAATTGAGCGGCGAGGCATTGCAAGGAGATAATCTCTTTGGAATAGATCCTTTAAAACTCTCGCGTGTTAGTAAT
Organism: uncultured Coxiellaceae bacterium; assembly: GCA_964489265.1. Taxonomy (GTDB): domain Bacteria; phylum Pseudomonadota; class Gammaproteobacteria; order DSM-16500; family DSM-16500; genus CAYRUP01. The sequence continues at coordinate 19,094 of CAZAXX010000034.1, read as the reverse complement.
GAAATTGCAAATGTAGTCAAACTAGGTGTGCAAGTTGCGTTAGTCATCGGTGGTGGTAATATCATCCGCGGCGCGGAATTATATACCACAGGATTTGACCGTATCACAGCAGATCAAATGGGTATGATTGCAACCATTATTAATGGTCTAGCATTGCGTGATGCCTTAGAAAAAAAATCCCTGTCCGTTAAAGTAATGTCAGCAATCGCTGTACCGGGTCTCGTTGAATGTTACGATCGTAACAAAGCCAAGAAAAAATTAGATAAAGGCAACGTCATTATTTTTGTGGGCGGCACAGGCAATCCATTAGTCACCACTGATTCAGCAGCTGCATTGCGCGGCATAGAAATCGGCGCTGACATTGTGCTGAAAGCAACAAAAGTGGATGGTGTGTTTGCCGCAGATCCTGTCAAAAATCCCAAAGCAAAACGTTATGAATCTTTAACCTATGATGAAGTGTTAGAACAACGCTTGGGTGTCATGGATTTAAACGCAATTTTACTCTGCCGTGATAATGCATTGCCTTTGCGCGTGTTTAACATGAATAAACAAGATGCATTGCAACGAATTGTTCTCGGCGATGATGTAGGCACTCTCGTGAAAAGTGGAGATTAAACTTATGATGCAGACAGTATTAAAAGACACTGAAGTACGTATGCAAAAAAGCATTGATGCATTCAAGCATGAAATATCAAAATTACGAACGGGGCGCGCACATCCCAGTTTGTTAGAGCATATTCGCGTTGATTATTACGGGACTGAAACTCCCTTAAGTCAGGTTGCGAATGTCACCATCGGCGATGCGCGTACCTTAATGATTACGCCGTGGGAAAAACGTATGATTCAAGTGATTGAAAAAGCCATTATGACATCTGATCTTGGCTTGAATCCTGCAACCTCCGGCGAAATTATTCGTGTACCACTTCCCGCATTGACTGAAGAACGTCGCAGAGACTTAACAAAAATCGTGCGTAATGAAGCAGAAACTGCGCGTGTGAGTATTCGTAATGTGCGTCGTGATGCAAACAATATGCTGAAAGATGCGTTAAAAAATAAAGAAATCGCAGAAGATGAGGAACGTCGTCTGACTGATTCCGTGCAAAAATTAACAGATAAATTCATTGCAGAAGTGGATCATTTACTTCAAGCAAAAGAAACTGATTTGATGGCGATTTAATGAGTTCACCAACGCTACCACGACATATTGCGATTATCATGGATGGTAACGGCCGCTGGGCTAAACGGCGGTTGTTGCCACGTATTGCCGGACACAAAGCAGGCGTTGATGTCGTTCGTCAAATTGTCAAAGCCTGTGTTGAAAGAAAAATTGAAGTTCTCACCTTGTTTGCATTCAGCAGTGAAAATTGGCGTCGACCTGAATCAGAAGTAAGTTATCTGATGGAATTGTTTATTTCAGCGTTAGAGCGCGAAGCTAAAAAACTGCATGAACAAAATATTCAGTTACGCATTATTGGCGATCGTTCGCGTTTCGATGAAAAGTTACAACAAGCCATGATCAATGCGGAACAACTGACAAACAAAAACACGGGACTCAAACTTGTTGTCGCAGCAAATTACGGCGGTCAATGGGACATCAGTGCGGCGATGCGACAATTGGCTGTTGAGGTTGAGCAGGGACGTTTAACCAGTAAAGACATCACACCGGAATTGGTTGAATCAAAAATATCTTTAGCTGATTTACCAGCGCCTGATCTTTTGATTCGTACGGGCGGCGAACAGCGCATTAGCAATTTTTTATTATGGCAGCTTGCTTATACCGAACTTTATTTTACAGAAGTGCATTGGCCTGATTTTACTGCAGAAGAAATAGAGAAGGCTTTAGCATTTTATACTAACCGCGAGCGTCGTTTTGGTTACACCAGCGAACAACTTAGAGCGAATGATCATGCTTAAACATCGTATTCTTACCGCTATTATTTTAATACCGATTTTTCTTTTATTATTATTCAAATTACCAGCAGGCTGGTTTTGTTTTGTGACCGCTGCAGTTGTGGTCTGGGGCGCTTGGGAATGGTCTTATTTGATGGGAATCAAGCGATTTGGCTTAACTCTCATTTATCCGTTGATCATGGCGCTCGCCTTGTTTGGCGCGTTGTGGTTATACATTCCTAGTATTATCGTTGCAGCTGCGATTTGGTGGTTATTCGCTTTATTGCTTGTCGTGATGTATCCCAAGCTGAGTCAGTTTTGGGGGCAGAGCGTTATCGTGCGTGGACTCATGGGAATCATGGTACTGGTTCCTTGCTGGCTCGCCATTAATTTTATTCGCAATATTCCTGACAACGGCATCTCTATTTTACTTTTTATCTTCGTGCTGATTTGGGGCGCGGACTCAGGTGCTTATTTCGCTGGAAGATGGTGGGGTAAACATAAATTAGCACCCGCAGTCAGTCCAGGTAAAACATGGCAAGGTTTATTGGGCGCATTGTTTGTGACGATTGCAATTACCTTGGCCACTTTGTTATGGACGCATGCACCCTATGGAATTTGGTTCGGAGCTTTTGTTGTATCGCTCATCACTGTTTTATTTTCAGTACTAGGCGATTTATTTGAAAGTATGTTAAAGCGCAAGGAAGGATTAAAAGATTCGGGTCAACTGTTGCCGGGTCATGGTGGGATTTTGGACCGTATAGACAGTTTGACGGCAGCCGCGCCTGTTTTTCTGTTTGGTATTTTATTCCTGCAGAAATTATTTCTGTGATTACTGGATTTAATGATCGAAAGTCAGGATAATTGGCGGCTGCTCTAAAATACAAGAAGAATGATTACTATGAAAAAACAACTGTTATTATTAATAATATTACTCAATGTCATTTTTGCAAATGTGTGTGCTGCAGAATCATTCGTAATAAGAAAAATTACTTTCGAAGGATTACAGCGTATTTCTCCGGATACAGCGATTAGTTATTTGCCTGTGAAGCCGGGTCAAACACTTCGTTCAGACAAAACCGGCGCGATCTTGAGTTCGCTTTATCAAACCGGATTTTTTGATCACATCTCGTTGTCTCGTGAAGGGAACACACTCGTCATTCATGTGGTTGAACGTCCTACCATCGGCCAATTAAAAATTTCTGGTAATTCAAGTATTCCAACCGACAAATTAACGACCGTCATGAAAAGTCTGGGTATAGCAGAAGGACGTGTCTTTAATAATGTTATTTTAGAAAAAATCAAACAAAGCTTGTTAGATCAATATTATGCATTGGGTCGTTACAATGCGTCGGTTAATGTGACTGTGTCACCGATGCCGCGTAATCGTGTTCTGGTAAGAATTGATATTTCAGAAGGATTAATCGCGAAAGTTAAAAAAATCACCGTGATTGGTAATCACGTGTTTAGCGAAAAAGTGCTGGAAAAACAGTTCGATTTAACCACGCCAAGCATTTTAACTTTTTACACTCAGACAGATCGTTACTCACAAGAAAAACTGGATTCCAGTTTAGAAAAATTGCGTAACTATTATATGGATCGTGGTTACCTGAAATTTGCCGTGAAATCATCTCAGGTATCGATTACTCCCGATCGCAAATCGATTTATCTTACGATTGTGATTGATGAAGGTGTGCCATACACAGTGAAAGGTATCGGCATTGAAGGTAATACGATATTACCGCGCGATCAATTACTCAAAAAAGTGAATATCCAACCTGGTTCTACTTTCTCGCGTCAAGCAGCTGTTGATGGAGAAAAAGCAATTAACACTGCATTAGGTAACGAAGGTTATGTATTTTCAGTTGTTAACTTAGAACCAAAAATAGATGAAGCAAACAAACAAGTTTTCTTGATGTATGTCGTGAAGCCTGGAAAACGTGCTTATGTTCGACATGTTATCTTTACTGATAATACTAAAACGAACGATGAAGTATTTCGTCGTGAACTTCAGCAAATGGAAGCAGCACCTGTTTCTACGAGCAAGCTAGAAGAGAGCAAACATCGGTTAAGTCTGATACCTTTCATCCGTAATGTGGACATGAACCTCGAACCAGTGCCAAATACCGATGATCAGGTCGATGTGAATTATAAAGTGACTGAAGATAATGCGGCACAAGCAACTCTCAGTATTGGTTATTCTTCGGAACAGCATGGGTTCATTTTAGGCGCGGGTGTCAATCAAAAGAATTTCCTGGGAACCGGCAAAACGCTCGGGTTAAATATCTCAGAGAGTCGCTATCAGAAATTCTTTGGAGCAAGCTATACCGATCCATACTATACGCCAGATGGCATTAGTCGTAGCATCAATCTCTCTGCATCGAAAGTAGATCCACGCGCTGCGAATATGACAGGGAGTTATACCGAAGATCAATTAGCAGGCTCTGTGATTTATGGTATTCCATTAGGGCAAGAAAAAGGTGTCTATAACACATTACAACTAGGTTATGGCTATGAAGGCACGCTGATTAAACTAACGAATACAGTTTCTCAGCAAGTAAATAGTTTCGTGCAAAATCATGGTCGTCACTACCAACAAGCTGACTTGATTATGGGCGTATCACGCGATAGCCGTGATAAAGCGATTTTCCCAACACAGGGTGCTCTGCAATCCTTAAGTGTAAACTTGTATCTCCCACTCACTGGGCAGTCATTGAAATATTACACCGCGGGTTATAACGGTAAATGGTACCATCCAATTACCGATAAATTTATTGCGACAGCACGTGGCGATCTGGGTTATGGCACAGCGTTTAGTGGTTCGCAAAACTATCCTTTCTTCAAGAACTTTTATGCGGGTGGTATCGATTCTGTGCGAGGTTATGAAGGTAATACCTTAGGACCTAGAGACTCCAATAATCTACCATCAGGCGGTAACGTACTAGCTGCTGGCAGCCTAGGTCTGATTTTCCCAAATTATATTTCTGATAATTTGCGTACGACTCTTTTTGTTGATGGTGGTAATGTTTATAATACCTTTAATAACAACCGCTATGGTGCTAAAAGAGGCTCTGGCGGACCTCGTTATGGTACGGGTATTGAGGCTGATTGGCTAACACCGCTTGGTATGATTGATCTGAGTTTCGGAAAAGCGCTGAATCCACAACGTGGCGATGATACGAAGTGGTTTGACTTCTCGCTAGGTGCTAATTTCGGATAAACGTGACATACTAGCAACCTTGATAAAAGTGGGTGTATTGGTTTTGTTTAATAGGAAATTGTTTATTTTAATTAACTGGAGAAAATTATGAAGAAGGTATTGGCACTGGTAGGTTCTATTTTATTACTCAGCGGTACACAGGCATTTGCTGCACCAGCAGCTCAACCCGTCATCGCTGTGGTTAACGTACAACAAATTTTCCAACAATCACCCAAGATTGCGGATTTAAATAAAAAGCTGCAAGGTCAGTTCAAGGGTCGTCAGGAAAAATTGATCGCTGCACAAAAATCATTACAAGATGAAATGGATACTTTCAAGAAAGAATCCACCACGATGAGTCAAAAAGACAAAGATGCAATGACCAAGAAAATTGGTGATGACCAAGCATCCTTATCAAAAGATGCTACGACATTCCAACAAGATCTCAGCAAAGAACAAAACAAGATCATGAAAGGTGTATTGTCACAATTGAATGAGATTATTCAAGGCATTGCTAAGAAAAACAGCTACACGCTGGTGTTAGATGCTCAAGCAGTTGTTTATGCTGCTGATAGCGCTGATATCACCAAGCAAGTTGCTGGTGAATTTGACAAAAAATAATTGAAGTAATTGATATAAATAAAAGGCCAGGAAGAATTCTTGGCCTTTTAATTTGTGGATAATGAATTCTGTGGGCGCGGATGTAGGGGCGGACCCTGAGGAGCGCATGTAGTGCGCGTCTCGAAGGGTGTGTCCGCCCGACTTTACTGTAAAATTTGCTGGGCGGACATCCCGTCCCATGGATACTATGTCAAAACCAAGAGCGAACTTTAGATGCATAAACAGTATACGTTGGCACAACTAACGGAAGGGCTAGATGCTACGATTAAAGGCGATCCTGATTGTATAATTGAAGGCGTATGTACTATTCAAGATGCGAAGCCCCAGCATGTGGCTTTTTTGATGAATCCTTTATATAAGAAATACTTAGCAACCACCACAGCATCAGCCGTCATACTAACCGCGGAAGATGCAGCAGAATGTAATACCAATGCAGTCATTTGTCGTGATCCTTATTATACCTACACTCAAATAGCCGCTAATTTCGATGATAAACCGAAATCCTTGCCAGGCATTCATCCTAGCGCTGTAATTGGCAAAAATTGTGAAATCGCCCCCTCTGCAAGTATCGGTGCTAATTGCGTAATAAATGATAACGTTAAAATTCAATCTGGTGCTATAATTGGCGCCGGCTGCGTTATAGGGGAATTCTCGGAGGTTGGAGAAGATTCTCGCCTAGACGCAAATGTAACGCTTTACCACAAGATTAAGATAGGTCAGCGCGTTATTATTGCCAGTGGTGCCGTGATTGGTAGTGATGGTTTTGGTATTGCTAAACACAAAGGTGTTTGGCACAAGGTTCCTCAATTAGGCCGAGTCATTATAGAAGATGATGTTGAAATTGGCGCTAATACCACAATCGATCGTGGCGCAATTGATGATACTGTCATTGGTCAGGGAACCAAGCTCGATAATTTGATTCAAGTCGGGCATAACGTACGAATTGGGAAAAATACTGCAATTGCAGGATGTGTGGCTATTGCTGGAAGTGTCACGATTGGCAATAACTGCATTGTCGGCGGACAAACCGGATTTGCTGGACATATTACCGTTGCAGATAATGTAGTGCTTACAGGCGGTACTGAAGTAAGCAAGTCAATCCGTGAGCCAGGCATCTATTCATCTGGTCTCGGTGGCTTAGTGACTAATTTAGAATGGCGAAAAAATTCCGCTCGATTCCATCGGTTAGAACAATTGATGCAACGGGTAAAAGTATTAGAGCAGTCCCTTAAAGAATTAACAGAGAGAACAGCGACATGAAAGGTGTCATGGACATTCACGAAATATTAAAATATTTACCGCATCGATCACCGTTTCTTTTGATTGATCGTATTCTTGAAATAAAAGAAGGAGAGTCTATCGTCGCACTGAAAAATGTAACGATGAATGAACCTTTTTTCGTTGGTCATTTCCCAGGCATACCGGTGATGCCGGGTGTATTGATTCTTGAGGCGTTAGCTCAAGCAGCAGGCGTATTAGCATATAAATCAACAAATAGTTTGCCAAGCGATGGCACACTGTATTTATTTGCTGGAATTGATAATGCAAGATTCCGCCGAGTTGTAGAGCCAGGCGATCAACTTCGTTTAGAAGTGAAATTGCAGCGCGCTAAAAGAGAAATATGGAAATTAGATGGCGCAGCCTATGTTGATGGTGACTTAGTCTGTTCTGCAGAATTATTAAGTGCACGGAGTGCGCGAAGAGGTGAGTCCAGTGATTCATAATACTGCTATCATTCATCCAACAGCACGGATAGCCGACAATGTCGAAATTGGTCCTTGGACAGTCGTCGGGGAAAATGTTGAAATTGGTGAAGGTACATGGATAGGGTCGCATGTTGTTATTAAGGCATTGACCAAAATTGGCAAAGACAACAAGATTTACCAATTTGCTTCAATCGGCGAAGAGCCGCAAGATAAAAAATTCCAGGGTGAAAAAACCTATCTAGAAATTGGCGATAGAAATGTCATTCGGGAATTTTGTACGTTTAACCGCGGAACAGCACAAGACAAATCGGTTACTCGAATTGGCAATGACAATTTATTTATGGCGTATGTGCACATCGCGCATGATTGTGTCGTTGGCAACAATACTATTTTTGCCAATAATGCTTCATTGGCAGGCCATGTTACCGTAGAAGATTTTGTGGTGATGAGCGGTTTTTCCGGCGCATCACAATCTTGCCGTGTCGGCGCGCACAGTTTTGCATCCATGGGCTCGATGATTGACAAAGATGTTCCACCGTTTGTTAAAGTATCTGGTTATTATGCGAAACCATTTGGTTTAAACACCGTAGGCATGCGCCGTCGCGGTTTTTCTGCAGAAACCATGTTATGTTTGCGTCGCGCGTATAAAATTATTTATCGCAAAGGCTTCACAGTGAAAGAAGCGATGGCAGCATTAACAGAAATGTTAGTGAAATGCCCTGAAATCCAGCTCTTTATTGACTTTCTGAGTGCGTCTGAGCGTGGAATAGTTCGATAGCGGCAGCGTAAGGCTTTGTCATAGCACGCACCACCTCCATGTCATTCCCGCGTAGGCGGGAATCCATTAAGATAGATTCCCGCCTTCGCGGGAATGACATAGAGGTGCAGTTCAGGATGACAAAAGTTATTGTAGGGTTTCCATATGCAGCAAAATATCGGCATTTTAGCAGGCGAACCTTCCGGCGATATATTAGGCGCTGGTTTAATCAATTCGCTGCATGAGCAAAACTCACAATTTACGTTTACTGGAATAGGCGGCCCCGCCATGCAATCGGCAGGGTGTCATAGTTTGTTTGAGATGGAACGACTTTCTGTGATGGGCTTAGTTGAGCCGTTATTTCGATTACCAGAACTTATCCGTATCCGTCGTGAATTGTATAAGCATTTTATCAAAAATCCCCCAGCCATTTTTATTGGCATTGATTCGCCCGATTTTAATTTGGGTTTAGAACTAAAATTACGTCGCGCCGGAATTCCAGTGATACATTACGTCAGTCCATCTGTTTGGGCGTGGCGCCAAAAGCGCATATTTAAAATTGCGAAAGCAACGGATCTGGTGTTGACGCTGTTTCCTTTCGAAGCGGATTTTTATCAAAAACATCAAGTACCAGTGCGCTTTGTTGGACATCCATTAGCAGATTTAATTCCTCTGCAAAGTGATAAAGTTGCGGCACGAAAAAAATTAAATTTGGATCCAGATGCAACGTATATTGCAATACTACCGGGCAGTCGTCGCAATGAAATAAAATTTTTGGCAGAACGATTTTTATTGGCAGCGAAATATTGTTGGCAACAAAAACCAAATATTAAATTTATCACGTCAGCAATTAACGCGGAACGTTACAACGAATTTAATCACATAGTTACAGCCTGTGCGCCCGATTTACCACTTACTATTTTTCAAGGTTGCTCGCATGATGTGATGGCAGCGGCAGATATTGTGCTAGTGACATCCGGCACTGCTACACTAGAAACCATGTTATTCAAGCGCCCGATGGTGGTTGCATATCGAATGGCAAATCTCACATTTAAATTAGCGCGGCATTTAGTAAAACTTAAATACATTAGTTTGCCAAACTTACTTGCCGATGATAGGCTGGTTCCGGAATTTATTCAGGATGAAGCAACGCCAGAAAACCTAGGCAACGCGTTGTTAAATTATTTAGATCATCCAGAAAAAATGACAGAGCTGGAACAAAAGTTCTTAGCTATTCACCAGCGTTTACATTGCAATGCAAGTCAGCAGGCAGCCAATGCTGTAATAGAATTAATAACTAGATAAATCACAAAGGAGTTAGCGATGCAAAAAATCAAAGTAGTTTCGATAACACTCGGTTTATTCTGTATAAATAATTTAGCCATAGCAAACACGACTATTCAATTCGGTAATGGTGTTCAAAGATTACAGATAGGTAGCGCTGCAATTGCTACTTTACCAAATCAAGTTTTCAATTTACGTTGTCATATACGTGACAGAATTACGAAAGGAAGTCTTTATCTAATTATTAATAATGATCCGCGTTACCAAGTTACTTTAACGCCATCACTTCCTACTTCTTTTGAAGTAAAAAATGTTAAAGCAGTCAGCATGGGCAGCGGAATGACTGGAGTTGGTTTCAAAGGACAAGGTTCGTTAGACTTTTCGACTGTCGATAGTAGAACCGGTAGTAAATATAATTACACCTATTTTAGCTGTGAAGGTGAAAGCGTTTAACTTGACTTTTGTCATCCTGAACGAAGTGAAGGATCTCCGCATTATAACCTGGAGATCCTTCACTTCGTTCAGGATGACAAAGATGATATGAAAAATTTTTAATGCATTAATATATATAAGGATATATAGAATGGGAACACTAAGAAAGAATAACTCTTTTGGAGTTAGCGAAAATGTCGTGAGTCTTCTCGTTGTGACGGCTTCTTTAATTCAATATACTGAAACTGCTCGTGTTATGCTAACGCGAACGCCAAACGACACCGAGCGAAGTCTGCTAGGTAAAGAGTTTGCTATGTTTTTTGATACTGCCGCTACATATTTTTCCCTCTGGCATTCTTTATCGAAAAAAGAAAGAACGAACAGCATCATCGCGATGATTGCTTTAATACAATGGGCTGAAACAGCTTACATGGTTACTAATAAATTAATGGTAGGCGAAAAAGCTTTTCCAGCGAATATGGATTTTCTCGTACTGATTTGTGATACTGCCATGACAGCTTATCTTGCGGGGCCTCCTTTACTCCGATTAGCGGAAAAAGCGACGAGTTATTTCAAGCCCGATTCAACTGTGCGTACTATGTTTAACAAATGTGTTGAGACGGCTGGTAATTGTGTGACTCAGGCTAAAGATGCTGTTGTGCGTCGTTTACCAGGCATGCGACAAGGCGGCTAAGCTTAATCAATACGAACCCAGCGCACTGGGTTCGTAATATTTTTTTAACTCACATCTGTCAATTCATAAGGTTAACTCCAAGCAAATCGATCTATATTTAATCTAACCCCATCATTTTGAATATGATGTTTATACTGTTACTTTTGAATTTCACAGTGAGAATAGTCTAGACCCCAGTTTTTTCAAAATGGACTTTAATCCGCCTATTCCAAGGTTAGCGCAATTAAATGATTTGTTAAGTGATTTACAACAACATGCAAGTCACTTAGAAAACAGAAACAAGGCTGATATAGAAACTATTAAAAATCTATGGCTCAGTGGAGTTTTAGATGCATCGGAAAAAAGGGCTGGGAGTAATGTAGATTTTTCACCACCCTCTTCAACATCAGAGGCAAGCTCAACAGGATCGCTGGATGAGAGTGAATCAAAAGTTGCAAATAATGAAACAGACATTACAGAAGTTAGATTCAGAATCAATGAAGCGCAAAATGCAACTGTTTTCCAAACACTTACAGACTATAATGTTTTACTCGATAAATATAAGGAATTAGTAGCAAAACAGAAGGCAGATGAATCACGACTTCAGGAAATGGAAGCATTAGTCACTGAATTATCTACTCAAGGCGAAGCTCTTACGCAAGATAAATCAGTGTTGCAGAACCAACTTTTAGCTTCGAATGCTGAAAAATATGAGGAGCGCTTGCAACAATTGACGGCTGAAAATGAATCCTTGAAAGCGGAATTAAGTCGACTACAATCATCAAATGAATCCGCAGAATCGAAATCGCAAGTTGTTGAGGCTCCGATTGAAGCAATTACTAAAATACTTAGAGAGCACAAAAAGTCATTTGAACCCACTATGTTTTCATCAAAAGTTGATGACACATTCAATGCGTTGCTTCAGTTAATAGAGAGCAGTAAAACAAAAAAGACAAGATTGATTTCATCTCAAGATATAGAGCAATGTTTTGAAGGTAAACCTGAACTGATGCAAGTTTTTCAAAATCCAACAGCCCGTTGCAATAAAAAAACAGCTCTCACTAATTTAGCACAAGCATTAGGGACTGTTTTTAAGTCACAGCAAGAACCAAAACCCTTACCTCGCAAAGACTAACCTAATTAATCAAAAGGTATGCGCCTGGTTTTTCATCTAGAAAAACATGAAAGTCTGGATTAACATCCCCCACCAGCAACAATCGCACTGTAAGGAATTTCAATATCAATATTTTTTGATTTTTTAACTGCACGCAGGATGGCGGGTGAAAGTTGATTGACATCGAAATACATACATTCTTTTTTCGTTTTCACTTCTAACGTTTCTGCATCAAGTTTTACGACAGTTCCCTGTATACGCATGCGGCCTTCGCCTGGGCCAGTGGATCTTGACGGTGTTTTATTAGGATTAATGAATGTGATGTGTCCATTTGGACCGTAGGCAGTCATCTTTCCTGAACTCAAAGTAAAACGTGTTCCACTCGGTAAAAAAAGCGAAAGATCATTGCTATTTTTTATTTTAAAATGCGCATTCGATAGAACAACCGCATTTTTTTCTAATGCCCAATTTCCTTCTTCTATCCAGTCAGCTGCACCATATGAAAACTGAGCTTGATAGTGATGATTCGGCATCAGTGTAATTGCACCGGCCATCTCCATGACACCTGTCAATTCATAGTTGCCTGTGATGTCGTTAGCGCTACAAATACTCATAGACATGAACAGTAAGCTAATAAATCCAAATAATTTTATTAATTTCATAATTATTCCTTCCGTGGTTTTGCTGAAAATAAATTTTTTATCCGATCCCGAGCCCGCCCAAATGCCCGACGAATTTTTTGCTCGGGCCGCGCCTTGATCAACGGATTAAAAAACAAAGACGAAGCCGTATGAAAATAGTCTCTGTTCTCTGGCGATTCTTCCGAAAAATAATAATTAAATATGCAAAGTCGCGGCGCATCACATAAAACAGAATTTACCGCATGCCACGATCTTGTATTCGTTTCCATAACAACCAGACGATTGAAAAAACTAGGCACAATAATGCGATTATTTACTGCTTCATCCCACAATTCATAATTGCCGCCATTTTCAAGCTGCCAATTGGGTGATGCGTAATAAAGTAAATTGACGGTGCGATAAAATTTTTTATCGATATCATGTGAATTATCCAAATGTGGATTAATGTAATATCCCTTGAGCAATGCACTGATTCCACCCGCAAGTCGTGATGTGTCAGGCAGCTGATTTTTTATTTCCGTGATGTCTTCAATTTCCGCAATCACTTTTGGATTTTGAATAGCAAAATGAAAATCCTGTAACAATTTCGACGTATGTTTGATGTGATTGTATTTTAATTTTAATTCACCAAAACTGGTTAACTGACGCATTTTGTTTGGCTTCGGAAAATTAGCATGAATTTCATTGGCAATTTCAGTTGGCAACAAATTATCGAGCGCAAAATGTCTGGCAACTTTAACGGGGTGTTTTTGAGAAAACTGTTTTTTCAATTGCTCTTTGGATTCATTCAGGCGATTGACAATTAAGTTAATTAATTCTTCTTTCATAGAGACTTACTCCCGGAAGATCTAGCTGTGTGACGATTATTATGTAACACATTTAATATATAGAAAAGTGTGTCGAGATGCTTATTGATAGCAAGAATACATTCATTGGTTGGCTTAAAAAAACTAAATATGTCGCCTTTTTCAGTGACGGATTTTGCCATACAAGTCATTTTTCTCATAGCCTTGATATTCGTTTCAATTTTAGAAAAACAAATAGTCTCTATCGATTCCATCATCTCATTTATTATTTCTTGCATTTTCGTTATGTAGTCAGGATAAGAAGAAAAATCATTTTTTTCGGCGACTTCCCGTACCGCAACATCAATTGCTGTTAGCAGTTTTAATGAAGTTGTTTGAATGTATGCTGTCAGATTGATGGATTCTAAAAAATCAGGATCGGAATGCACTAAAAAAATAAAAGTTTCATCATAACCAACAGTCGAAAAAACTTCTTGTTTCATGAGATGCTGATGAACAAGAAGACTCATCGTTTTTTCACGACGTAAATGCTCGCTAATGACAGAATCAACAGCTCCTTTTGAATGAAGAAAAATCGCATTTTCCGATTCGCATTTTTTCGACCAAAAAGTTTTAAAAATGTTGGTGTTTAGCAGTTCTCGAAAAACATGATGAGCAAATCCATCCAAAAAACTATTTCGTAGCGCAACATGCGTTTCTTCGATTTTAAAACGCTGAATAATGACCGGATGCAAATTGCCATCCTGATCCAGTAATTCTGTGCATGCGGTTTCGAGAAGACTATTGGCAAATTGGCGTGCTGATTTTTTCTGCCATGGAAAACTCAAAAGATTTTTATATTTGACTGCTAAAGAATTAAGTGAAGGTACGGTAAATAAAGGAGGTGTCGTCTGAAATGCATTCGTATACCGATCAGTGCTATCTTTCATGTCGGCTAAAGCGGTAGCGACATACTTGTCTGCGGCCTTTGACTGCAAAAATGTGACAAAATAACCAGGCATCGCGATTGATCCTTGATATTTTTTGTTATAAATTGACACGTTGAAAACGACATTATACTCGTAGTTGGATTTAAAAAAATCAAAAAGGACTGGAAAATGGAATATTTTATTGCAGGTGTAGATGAAGCAGGGCGCGGGCCGTTAGCGGGACCTGTGGTTGCTGCAGCAGTTATTTTGCATCCGCAAAAAAATATCGATGGGTTAGCAGATTCAAAACAGTTGACCGAAAAACAAAGAGAAATGTTGTTTGAGCTGATCTATCAAAATGCGCTCGCCGTGAGTGTTGGACATGCAGACGTTGCAGAAATCGATCGATTAAATATTTTGCAAGCGACGATGTTAGCAATGCAACGTGCTGTTCAAGGATTAAAAATCACACCTCAGCTAGCTTTGATCGATGGCAATCGTTGTCCAATCTTGCAGTGTGATGCGAAAGCGATTATTCAAGGTGATGCAACAGAACCTGCGATCAGTGCAGCATCTATCATTGCGAAAGTTACACGTGATCGAGAGATGGTACGGCTTGATCAAAAATTTCCGTTATATGGTTTTGCGCAACACAAAGGTTATCCAACCAAGGCTCATTTTGCCGCGTTAAAAAAACAGGGTCCTTGCATAATCCATCGGCGATCTTTTGCGCCGGTGGCGGAGTTGTTGGAAACTTAAAAAAGCTTGTCATCCCACAATCCGCAGGCCTGTGGGTTGTTGAATTGTTTGTCCACTTTACCGTTCAGGATGACAAAATATATTTTTCCATATTATTCAAATAATTATATCTTCTTCGGTAATCCCAAAGCACTTTTTTAAGCTTTATTTAAGCATTCTGTGCAAAAATATAGCCCAACAATTAACGAGGCTTGGCTATAATGAAAAACCGAAACTTATTGGATCTTGCTCCTCAGAA
The DNA here is from genome assembly GCA_964489265.1 of uncultured Coxiellaceae bacterium. Lineage (GTDB taxonomy): Bacteria > Pseudomonadota > Gammaproteobacteria > DSM-16500 > DSM-16500 > CAYRUP01. The sequence continues at coordinate 4,066 of CAZAXX010000034.1, read as the reverse complement.
CTTATTAACGCAAGAGGTGGCAGCTAAGGACTTGGATGATCAATCTATAAAGGATCTTGCTCAAACCAATAGACAAGCTAATCGTTTATTTAAACCAGTTCTGGCATTCAGGCACCTTAAAAACTTTGTTGAGCGAAGCGCCAAAACGCAAGTTTTGCATATGTTAAATAATCCACTGCGTTTTAGCTTTACCGCTGATCAACTACGTTATGCTTTTGATTCTGCTTTTAGGTTGGGTAATCTTGATCTCTGCAAAGATATGATGAAGGCAAGAGCAAACGAATTAAAGCAAATCCAACTTCCAAAATTGCTCGATGAAACCAATACGTATGATTTTACAGATGTCTTAGCAGCTATTGAAACAGATAAAGATGTAGAAAAAGTATTGACAAAAATGAGAGCGGATTTAGATAAGATCGTCAAAGAAAAAGGTTTCCCGTTCCAGGCTCTAATTGATGTTCTTAAGATCTATGATGATAAATTTCATAATAATGGAGCGCGCCTAGAGCAACTACAAATAATTGGCGTAAAAGTTATTGGTTATCTTCAACGATTATCAACAACGTGGCTAAGAAAGGCATACGCAAACAAGTGGTCTCTTGAAGGCGATACTTTTAATCTCATGACTTTTCTCAGAACAGCTGAACATATCGACGACCCATCGCTTGAAGTTCCTTTTGTCAGATCAGATCAATCTATTGACCCAGCGCTGGATATTCCTAATGCTGGGTTGGGGTATGATATTTGTGTGAATTGGAGCGGTAAAGCTTGCCACATGATTGGGCATGAGCTTTTCTTGGCCACCGCTGGGGATGTGGAAGCCTTACTTAAAACAAAAATGGCAGAGCTTGAAGGCTTATGCGACAACACTCTCGAACAAAAATGTGAACTGTGATCGGTCACCCACTCTACGTCCCGCGGTATGTAGGGTGGGTGGATTGCCACGCCTCCTTCAGAGGCAGCGATGACGTTTCTACTTCCTATGCCGCAAATTCTTTTCCATTTTTTTAAGTAGCATCCGCCGTTTTAATTGCGACAAATAATCGATATAAAGCTTCCCATTCAAATGATCAATCTCATGCTGCAAACAATGACCTAATAATCCATCACCAATAATTTCAAAAAATTGGCCATTCTCATCTTGCGCGCGCACTTTGACTTTCAATGCTCTCGGCACTTTGTCATACGTATACGGCACAGACAAACAACCCGCTTCCATGAGTTCGGAGCCTTCTTTCTCGATAATTTCAGGATTAATAATACAGAAAGGTTGATTGCGTTCATCTGAAACATCAATGACAGCGATACGTTTTGAGATGGCAACTTGTGGCGCTGCCAATCCAACACCGTTTTCTTCATACATGGTTTCATACATATCACGAATCAATTTTTTTAATTCCTCGTTAAATTCAGTCACCGGTTCCGCAACTTTTGCTAAAACAGGATGAGGATGAAAAACAACAGTTAAAAGTGTCATAATATTTTTTTGTTTCCTTAATAAATTACTTCTACACAATGCTCCGCAAATACATCTTTTAAAACCTGCAGCAACACATCAGTTGGTCGCACACGCCAGATTTCACCTAAATGTAAATGCGCTTTGGCATTATCACGCAAATAATCAATCATAATGCGACAATTACCTCCACGATATTTTTCTAAAATTTGTGCGAGCTTCGGAATTTCTTCCGACTTGCTCGCGGGTAACAGAATTTTCAAACATTTTGCATAACGTTCACGCGCCTGATCAATTGAAAAAATATCACGGCATAGCATGCGATGATTACCACTGAATTCATCCAGACTGACTTCACCTTCAATCACAATTAATTTGTCTTTCAGCAATAATTCACGGTATTTATGATAGTTTTCCGAAAAACACAACACATCAATTTGTGCAGTCGCATCATCCAGTGTGACAACAGCCATGCGGTCACCACGTTTCGTTTGAATCAAACGTACAGCCGTGATGATGCCCGCAGCAGTCGACATTTTATTTTGGGTTGGACGTAAGTCAATGATTCTATCTGTCGTGAAATGCGCTAATTCCTGCAAATAACGATGAATCGGATGTCCCGTGAGATAAAGTCCCAGCGTTTCCTTTTCACCAAACAAACGATCGTGCTCACTCCAGGGCGGCACTGATGCATAATTCACAGTGCGCGTACTTGCTGTCACCGCGCCCAATAAATCATGCTGACCTAACGTTTGATCACGCAATGATTGTTCAGCATGTTGTAATGCTGATTCAAGGCTTGCAAGCAAACTTCGGCGATGCGGACCAATTTTATCAAACGCACCTGCCTTGATCAGTGCTTCTAACACACGTCGATTCATTTTGCGCGAATCAACCCGCTGACAAAAATCAAATAAATCAACAAATGGGCCGTCTTGTTTGCGCGCGTCAATAATCGCTTCAATTGCAGCTTGTCCTGCACCTTTGATGGCGCCTAAACCATAAATAATATTTTTGTCATCCACAACTTTAAACATGTATTCACTTTGATTGATATCGGGTGGCGTGATTTTTAATTTAAGTTGATGACAATCTTCAATAAATAAAACCACCTTATCGGTGTTATCCATATCCGAGGATAAAACTGCCGCCATGAAGGCTGCAGGATAATGTGCTTTTAACCAGGCAGTTTGATATGCAATTAATGCATAAGAAGCAGAGTGTGATTTGTTAAAACCATAACCCGCAAATTTTTCCATTAAATCGAAAATATGCGTTGCAACATCCAGCGCAACACCCGCATCAACCGCGCCTTTGCAAAAAATTTCCCGTTGCACGGCCATTTCTTCCGGTTTTTTCTTACCCATTGCACGACGTAAAATATCAGCGGAACCCAGCGAATAGCCTGCGAGCACTTGTGCAATTTGCATGACTTGTTCTTGATAAACAATTACACCATAAGTGGGACGCAAAATCGGTTCTAATTTCGGATGCGGATAACTTACTTTCGCGCGACCATGTTTACGATTGATAAAATCATCGACCATGCCGGATTGTAATGGGCCTGGACGAAACAGTGCGACGAGTGCAACGATTTCTTCAAAACAATCGGGCTGCAGACGTTTAATCAAATCTTTCATGCCACGTGATTCCAGCTGGAAAACAGCGGTTGTTTTGCATGATTTTAATAGTTGATAACTCGCAGCATCATCGACTGGCAGGAGATGAATATCTAATTTTTGTTCCGGATGTAATGCATGAATATTTTTAACAGCCCAATCAATAATAGTTAACGTACGCAAACCCAGAAAGTCGAATTTAACCAAGCCCGCTGCTTCCACATCATCTTTATCAAATTGCGTGACGAGATGTTCTTGTTCATTTGCTTCGCAATAAAGTGGCGTAAATTCAGTTAATTTAGCGGGTGCAATGACAACACCACCTGCGTGTTTTCCTACATTACGCGTCGTGCCTTCTAATTTTCGCGCGAGATCAATTAACGTGCGAACATCATCTTCTTTGTTATAGCGCTCTTGTAATAATTCTTCTTGTTCTAACGCTTTATCCAGCGTCATGCCAATTTCAAAAGGAATTAATTTAGCAAGTTTATCCACATGCCCATAACTCATTCCCAGCACGCGTCCCACATCACGCACTACCGCGCGCGCAGCCATCGTGCCGTAGGTGATAATTTGCGAGACACTTTCACGACCATGCGTTTGTGTCACATAATCAATGACGCGATCACGTCCTTCCATACAAAAATCAATATCAAAGTCCGGCATAGAAACACGTTCAGGATTTAAAAATCGTTCAAATAATAAATTATGCGTAATAGGATCAAGATCGGTAATTCCGAGTGCATAAGCTACCAAAGACCCAGCTCCTGAACCACGACCAGGTCCGACTGGAATTTTTTGTTCTATCATGTCGACATCGTCCCGCATCACTTCTGAGATTGAGAGAATTGCGCTCGCTACGATAGCCTTAAAGTCTGCTGGACTTTCGTTACCAGCCAAGCAGACAGTTGAAACGATTTTGACTTCGAGAGCCGCAATAGGGAAATCGGGAGACGAATCGTCTGCCTCGCCACCGTTGTAATCTCGAACA
>CAZAXX010000033.1:0-26447 GCA_964489265.1 uncultured Coxiellaceae bacterium | reverse complement strand
GTTCTTTTATTTATTTAGTATGTTTTGTATCTAGGGTTTTTAAATTGTATATCTTTATTTTGTTTTTGGATGACAGTAGTGAGGCGGTTGATATTCAAAAAAAAATCCCGCCGAGGCGGGATTTAATAAAAATAAAAATAAAATATTAGATTAATCTAACATTCCATAGATTTTTAGTTTCTTACGCAGGGTTCCACGGCTTAAGCCTAACAGGATAGCTGCGCGCGATTGATTGCCTTTTGTGTATTCCATAACTGCTTCAAGTAAAGGAACTTCAACTTCTGCAAGCACGAGTTCGTACAGGTTGTTAGGCGCTTGGCCCTTCAGTTGCATGAAGTAACTCTCGAGAGCTTGTCTTACGCTGTCATGCAGCGGTTGGTTTTTATGTGCAACAGTAAAAGGTGAAACTATCTTTTGTTTCGAATCTGTTGTCTCTAAATTAGTATTAGTAGCCATTGTCATCTCTCAACTCAAATAATCCAAAAAGTTATAAAGTACTTCCCAAACGAAGATTATACACTACTGATCGTACTTCGATCAAATAGTGAGTTAAAGTTTATTTTAAATTTATCGTCGTTTTCCCGCTAGACTCACCCATTGTTGTGTGCTGTCTATACACTCTTCAAGGGTTACCCAGGGCGCATAAACTTGCTTTATGTCCATGATTTGAGCAGGTAAAATGCCGGATAACAGAATATAGCTGCCTGGGCGGGTTAATTTGGCAAAACGTGGCGCAAGTTCCATTAACGGCAAAGCTAGAATGTTAGCAATTAAAATGTCTGCAGGCGCGGCTAATTCATCGAGCTGATCTGGGAAGCAAGTTGTTAAATTCGCGACAATATCTTGATTGCGTTCAGCATTTTTTTGCGTTGCCTGAAGCGCTTGCGGATCATTATCGACGGCAATGACTTGTTTTGCGCCGAGCTTTAGAGCGGCAAGCCCCAAAATGCCAGAGCCACAGCCATAATCAATGACAACTGCTTGATTTGATACATTTTTATCAAGCCATTGCAGGCAAAGTGCCGTTGTAGGGTGGGTGCCGGTGCCAAATGCTAAGCCAGGATCGAGAATGACATTGACGGCAGTTGGATCAGGCGGTGTTTGCCAGCTAGGGCAAATCCACAATCGATTACCAAATTGAATAGGCTTGAAATGCTCGAGACAAACCCGTTCCCAATCTTGATCGACAACGTGTTGCAGGCGAAAATTTTTTATTAATCCGTCCAGCTGTTGTTGTTCCAAATAAGCCAGAATAGGATTCAGATCCACAGCTTGATCAAACAACCCAATCACAATGGTTTCTTGCCATAATTCCATTTTGCCTGGGATTGGCTCATAAATAGGTTGATCGCCAGCATCTTGCAGCGTAACCGCAGCGGCCCCCAATAAGCTCAGTTGATCACTCAGCGAATTGGCATAATCGGCCGATGTTTTGATGTGTAGTTCTATCCAGGACATAACTATAAATTCAGCCATTGTTCAAGATAATGAATATTCACAAGGCCGCGTTGGAAAGAATTGCCACGTAAAATATCTTGATGTAATGGCAGATTGGTTTTAATGCCATCCACAACCGTTTCTTCTAATGCGCCGCGCATTTTTGCTAAAGCATTCTCGCGACTGTCGCCATACGCAATAATTTTTGCAATCAATGAATCATAATAAGGCGGTACTTTGTAACTGCTATAAATATGTGAATCGAGTCGAATGCCTGGGCCACCTGGCGCATGGAAATGGGTAATCGTGCCAGGGCATGGAACGAATGAGCGTGGATCTTCGGCATTAATACGGCATTCAATTGCATGACCTTTGATTTTCACATCCGATTGTTTGATCGTCAGTTTGTTGCCGGCAGCAATATGTAATTGTTGTTTTACGATATCGATTCCAGTGATCATTTCTGTAATGGGATGTTCAACCTGAACACGGGTATTCATTTCGATAAAATAAAATTCTTTATTTTCGTAAAGAAATTCAAATGTGCCCGCGCCACGGTAATTCATATCGCGGCACGCTTTCGCGCAACGTTCGCCAATTGCATCACGTTGTTCTTGGGTGATGCCGGGAGCCGGCGCTTCTTCAATAATTTTTTGATGTCTGCGCTGGATGGAGCAGTCACGTTCGCCTAAATGGATGGCATTGCCTTGGCCGTCGCCTAGGACTTGAATTTCAATGTGGCGTGGCGTTTGTAAATATTTTTCCATGTAAACTTTGTCGTTATTGAATGCAGCGCGCGCTTCGGTACGAGTCATCGCAATTGCATTTAATAAATGCGATTCAGTATGCACAACCCGCATGCCACGTCCGCCGCCACCGCCAGCCGCTTTAATAATAATGGGATAACCAATGTCTCTGGCCATTTTCACGGTCAGTGCATCATCATCACCAAGCGGTTCGCTGGAACCCGGAACGCAAGGAATGCCCAAGCGACGCATCGCTTGAATTGCAGCAACTTTATCGCCCATTTCTCGAATGCTATCCGGTCGCGGTCCAATAAAAATGAAACCGCTTTTTTCTACTTGTTCAGCAAAGTCAGCGTTTTCTGCCAAAAATCCATAGCCTGGATGAATTGCAACGGAATCCGTTATTTCTGCCGCGCTAATAATGGCAGGAATACTGAGATAACTTTCTGAAGCGGGTGCTGGGCCAATGCAAACAGATTCATCCGCCAGACGCACATGCATCAGGTCGCGATCCGCCGTGGAATGTACAGCAACAGTTTTGATGCCAAGTTCTTTGCAGGCACGTAAAATTCGGAGAGCAATTTCTCCGCGATTGGCAATGACAACTTTATTTAACATGTGCGGTTTGTTCCTATGTTATTCAATCACAACGAGGGGTTGGTTAAATTCAACTGGAACACCGCTTTCAACTAAAATAGCGGTCACAACGCCTGCTTTGTCAGCTTCAATTTGATTGAACATTTTCATTGCTTCAATTAAGCAAAGCGTGTCGCCTGCTTTAACAGTTTGACCAACCTGGATAAATGCTTTAGCGCCTGGCGAAGGTGATAGATAAACGGTGCCTACCATCGGTGCTTTCACCGAATGTTTATTGGCATTTTCAACCGGAGCGGGTGCTGCGGCTGGCGCTGCAGCTGGTTGTTGTGGTGCTTGTGCTTCTGGCAAAGAATAAGTGGTGGGTGCTGCCATCATTTGCGGCGCAACTCGCGTTGTTTCGCGGCTAATGCGCACAGATTCTTCGCCTTCGTGAATTTCAATTTCAGCAATGCCAGTTTCCTGGATCAGTTCAATCAATTTGCGAATTTTTCGCATGTCCATAGCCATAAGGTACGGTGCTCCTTAGCGAGTCGTGGTTGTTAGGTAATGATGTGCGTATTGCAAAGCAAGCAAATAGCCCTGCGATCCGAGTCCTGTAATATTTCCAATTGCAATATCTGAAAAATAAGAAACGTGCCGGAAAGATTCGCGGGCATGGATATTTGACAAATGCACTTCAATAAAGGGTTTGTTAACAGCAAGTAATGCATCACGCAGCGCAATGCTCGTATGAGTGAACGCGGCGGGATTAAAAATAATAAAATCAGTATTGTCGCGCTGGCATTGTTGAATGCGCTCAATGAGGTCAGATTCTGAATTGCTTTGTAACGTATTCAGTGTATGTCCCCATGTCAACGCTTGCAGGCCAAGCGATGCATTAATGTTGTTCAGCGTTTCATGGCCATACACATCCGGCTCGCGCGTGCCAAGCAAATTCAGGTTGGGCCCATGTAACACTAAAATAATCGCCATGCATAATCCAATACTTTGTACTAGGGATGAGCATTCTGCCCGAACTTTTAAGGTTTGTCTAGATGTCAGGAGATGATAGAAGTTAACTGCATTTTACCCGGAGATCATTGCAAGTCAGGCTTGCTAGCCTTATTGAATTTGTGTCGAATATATTCAATGACGGGCGGCATCAAAGAGAGTACGATAATCGCCAAAATAACCAGCGAAAAGTGTTGTTTTACAAAAGGAATATTGCCAAAGAGATAACTACCATAAACCAGTATTCCAATCCAGAGCACAGCGCCGGTTAGATTGAAAATAAAGAAATATCGGTATGTCATATAACCGACACCCGCAATAAATGGGACGACGGTTCGAATAATAGGAATAAAGCGCGCGATAATAATCGCTTTGCCACCGTAGCGCTCATAAAAAAGATGGGCATTGGTGATGTGTTTTTTATTAAAAATCCAGGAGTTCCCGGAACAAAAAACTTTGGGACCTATCCATTTGCCAATGAAATAATTTAAACCGTTACCGCTGACGGACGCGATCACGAGCAAGATAAACAACAGGTGAATATTTAATACGCCGGTCATGCTGGCAGTTAATGCGCCGGTTGCAAATAACAACGAATCCCCAGGTAAAAACGCCGTAAAAATAATACCGGATTCGCAAAAAATAATAAGAAAAAGAAGAGCATAAGTCCATGCACCATAGGCTGTCACAAACGCGATGAGGTGTTCATCGAGATGCAAAATAAAATTGATTAAGGTGTGCAGGGTATCCATGGAGCTCTCAAATTAGATAAATATCAAATCGGCTGCTGCTGCCTTCGAGGGTAAAACTGGGTTTTATGCCCGCCAATTCAACTGCTAGTCGTGGCCTTTTTACCACAACGCGATCTGTGGCACAAGCGAGTGCCGCTTGTAGTAAACCATCTGCATCCAAATCATCGCCGACAACGTCATGAAAAATGCGCATATCTTTTTTAGATAAAGCCGATTTTTTTCGTTCGGGAAACATGGGATCGAGATAAATGAGGTTAGGTTTTTCCTTTAAATTCTGCAAATAAGTAATGGCATCGGCCTGGATAAGATGCATGCGTTGGGCAATACTGGCTGTTTCTGGATTTAATAATGCGCGCCTTATTCCATCACTTACTAAAGCATGAATGGTGGGCGAGCGTTCAATTAATTGAACGTGAAAACCTAACGCTGCAATCACAAAACTATCCCGCGCCAAGCCCGCGGTTGCATCGATAATGGTGGGTTGTTTGTTGCTTTTTAGTCCCAGCGCACGGGCCAGCGCTTCTTTGCGTAGGCTGAGTTGTTGGCGACGATAATGCATTTTACCTGCGACAAAATCGATAACGAGAGGCAGGCTTTTTTCATCCGTGTTCTGCAAGCCCAGTCGATCATCTGTCATCACTAACTCATACGGCAATTCGACAGCTCCCAAAACTCGATAGTATAATACAAAACTTTTTTAATTAGGGACCAAAATAATGAATCGCCAATTCCCACAGGCTCGCTTACGTCGTATGCGCGCATCGCCTTTTTCGCGCCGTTTAATGGCGGAAACCCAATTGTCGGTAGATGATTTGATTTATCCGATGTTTATAGTGGATGGCACAAATCGTCGGGAAGTGATTCAGTCCATGCCTGGCATTGAACGAATGAGTATTGATTTACTTTTAAAAGAAGCGGAAGAATTGCTGCAACTCAATGTGCCGGCAATCGCACTGTTTCCTGTGATTGATGAGACAAAAAAAACTTTGTCGGGTGAGGAAGCCTATAATCCAGCGGGTTTAGTGCAGCGAGCTGTGCGTGAATTAAAAAAAGCATTTCCAGAGTTGGGGGTGATTACCGATGTGGCGCTGGATCCCTATACGTCGCATGGGCAGGATGGCATCATTGATGAAAAAGGTTATGTCGTAAATGATGTAACGATAGAAACATTAGTGAAACAAGCACTTTCCCATGCGGAAGCGGGCGCTGATATTGTGGCACCTTCTGACATGATGGACGGCCGCATTGGCGCAATTCGTCAGGCATTGGAAGCAAATCATCACATCAATACTAAAATTCTCGCTTATTCTGCAAAATATGTGTCAAGTTTTTATGGCCCATTTCGCGAAGCGGTGGGTTCTGCCAAAGCGTTAGGCAAAGCAGATAAATTTCAATACCAAATGGATCCACGCAATGCAAAAGAAGCATTGCATGAAGTGGCGCTGGATATTCAGGAAGGTGCAGATATTGTGATGGTGAAACCTGGGATGCCGTATCTTGATATCGTTCGGCAAACCAAAGACACATTTCAAATTCCCACGTTTGTTTATCAAGTCAGTGGCGAATATGCTATGCTGAAAGCAGCTGCGCAAATGGGTTGGTTAGATGAAAAAGCAGTTGTGATGGAGTCATTGATTTCAATCAAGCGTGCGGGTGCAGATGGAATTTTGACGTATTTTGCAAAACAAGCCGCGATTTGGTTGAAATGATATATTATACTGTAAGAAGGATTTTTATCTGGTAGTCATTATGGTTGAAGAATTGTTATCGCCACTTTTCTCAAACCCTTGGGGACGCCGCGCGGGTCTCTCTGCAATGATACTCATGGCCCTATTAACATTCGTTACTTTGATAGATATGGTGGTTGAGTGGCGAAGTGACATTAAGCTCACCCAATCGGTCATCAATCCAAGTGAAGTTAAAGTCGATCAAGCCAGCCAGTTGCAAAAACAGATTGCGCAAATTCCCGAGTGGCACTTGTTTGGCAAGTATGGTGTTGCAGAATCCGCTACCTTACCGGTGACTAGTTTGCAGATACGTTTGTTGGGTGTGATAAAATCATCACCTGAAAAACTGTCCAGGGTGATTATTTCTGAGTCCGGTCAGCCAGGCAAAATTTATGAAGTGGGTGATACACTGCCTTCTACCGGTGTGAAGGTGTATTCTATTACTGGGGATGGTGTTGTGTTAGATAATTCAGGGCGATTAGAAAAATTGCCTTTGCAACGGACGCAATTACAGTTTCAAGGGATGCCGAAGTCACTTTTGGGGGAATAAACGTGCAGTTTGGGCGATATTCATTACTTGCTATTCTCTGTCTCAATTTGATGTCATGCGCATCTTCGAAATTGTCACTCGATATGCATGATGGAAGAAGTGAGTTTAAAGCAGGTTATTACAAACAAGCATTTCATCATTTATTGCCAGTTGCAGTGCAAGGACGGGCTGAGGCGCAGTACGCAGTCGGTTATATGTATTATTATGGTTATGGTGTTCCGCAAGATAATGAATCGGGTTTATTTTGGATGGAAAGAGCAGCTAGCCAGAATTTTGAGTCAGCCAGAAAAGCGTTAGAGATGATTCGTCAAAACGATATGCAAGAACAAAAAGCGACGGCTTTTCGCAATCAGCCTGATCAGCGCGATGAAATCTTGCAAACGACGCGTACGCCATCTGTCAGAATGCAAGCGCCAATTGTTGTAACGCCGCGAAGATTGCAACGAACATCAGATGTCGTCAGCGAAAATACTCAACCGAATTTCACCACGGAAACTGCAGCTCCAGAGACAGCAGTTGCTGAAACAGAAAAAACAAAAACACCCGAGACAGCAGTTGCTGAAACAGAAAAGACAATAACACCTGAGACAGCAGTTGCTGAAACAGAAAAAACAAAAACCCCTGAGACAGAAGTCGCGACAGCAGATTCAGTCGCACAACCCCGCAATTTTACGCTGCAATTATACGGCAGCTATCACTTGACCGATGTCAAAGAATTGCAGTCACAATTAAAATTAAAAAACACCGGCCATATTTACCAAACGAATCACAATGGTAAAGATTGGTATGTGCTAACATTCGGAAATTTCGAAACGGTGCATGAAGCATCCGCTACCAAAAATAATTTACCGAGTGGATTAAAACATATGGATCCCTGGGTAAGAAAAACCAGTTTATTAAAAATGGTGTGAGCATTTGTTAGGTAGGTTGCGGGCTCCATTCTACCGTTACATGCTGCGGATGATCCTCAGGCTGACAATCTATTGCTGTGCTAATATTCCATGCCCTGGGGCTTGAATTCCAGTCTGTCTTTGTGTGTTCATGCTGGTTTGCCATGAACGGTTCTTCTAATGCATTCTTTTCTTCTTTGGCGCACAAGGTTGCCATGCAGCCAATGCAAGCGGCTACCCCGATAAACCCAATAACAAAATAGAGAATGATTGGATCAAGATGCGTCGCAGGCGGTGCATGGTCATCAAAGTATTGCTCACACAAAGGTTGCATGCCTTGATTCAAACAAGTTTGAAAAGCGACCGTCAGATTTTTTCCCATTTCAACACTGAGATTCACCGTCGGCGTTAAAGGATTTGTATCGCTCACGCAATGTGGAGAAGAGCAGTAATTGTAAACTGCTTGCGGGCCATCCATAAGAATGACTTTACAATATTTTATTAATTCATCTTTTAAATGCGGAAAATCATCAGACGAAAAATTCAAGAGATATTTTGTGTTGGTCTCTGGATGCAATGCATAAATTGTTTTTGCATCAGCACCACTGATTTGTTGTAAAAAAGCGAGAACACCAAAAGAAGCGAGACGTAATTTCGAAAGTATATTGTTGCTTTTTGTGTTTTGGTTTAAGGACGAGAGAATTCGTTGTGATGTCATAATGTACCTAAAAATTTTTGTAGGGCGCCCCTACAATGAAGTTATCACGATATCCGCCATCACTTCACCCGGTGTTGCAGTTGGCGTTACCGTGATTTGAGACACAATCAATCCATAGCGATTTGATAAATCTGTGATAAATCCAATCAATTTATCAAAATCCACTTTTTGTAAATTCATTTGCACCGAATCATTTTCTGCCTGGCGTAATTGTGTGACATGTCGCGCGAGAGGACTTTTGTTGATTTCAGTTTGCATGGTTCCTAACAACGATCCAGTTAATTGCTGAGATTTTGTGTTAGAACTTTTTGTGAGAGTTTGCATGGTTTTATCAGCATTTTGCATCCAGGTTAATAATTTTTGATTATCATGAACGCGCGTGCGCATGTTGCTTATTTTGTCGGTGAAAGGTGACCAGATAATTTCATACAGCACAAACAAGAGAACAACTGCGCTACCTAAAGCGAGAATTTGTTTTTCACGTAATGCTAAATTCTGCCACCATTCTTTCATGACGTGCCTCGTTTAATCAAAATATTCGCTTTGACTTCAGTGCCTGCAATGCCTGCATTTTGTTGTTTCACATTCAAACCTTCCTGTGATAATGACTTGACGAGAGTATCTAAATCATCGAATTTTGCTGCAGTCACTTCCAGGTTTAATTGGTTATCGCGAAAGTCCATGTTCTTTAATTGTAGCCGAGGAATTTTCGTTAAGTTATCGCCAATTTTAGCTAGCAACACGAGAAAATAATTTTTATTGGCAGATTCAGTGAGCGACGATAATTTACTTTCCATGCGCTCACGTGGCGCCACAATGGAACTTGAATCCGGAAAGTTTTTTTTGTAGATAATATTAATTGCTGTATTAAGACGATTTTCTTCATGATGCAAAATAAAAAAAGAAATTAAATTGCTAAAAAATGCGATTGCAATCCAGGCAACTGTAAGATATCCCGCTAAATTCCAGAGTTTTCTTGTTTCAGATGCTTTACGCTCTGCACGATAAGTGCCTTGCAATAAATTAATGGCAGGCTGGGTGTCAATCCAAGTGGTTATTTTTGCAAGCCATTCTTGTTCTGATAATAAAACTTGATTAATCACAACCGAAGAGACTTCAACGGTAGCTGATGATTCCAGTGTATTGTAAACGTGGATGCATTCTGGTTTTTCTAGTGCTTCTTTAACTGAAAGTTCAACCAATAAAGATAAATTACCGAGTTCTGCGGCAAAACCCGCATATTTATCTTTACGAATCACACAACTATCTTGTTCTATGCTAATGGCCCAATTTTTTTCTGTTAAAGGTAACGTAAAAACAGCGGAATAAAGTTGGGCGGGTTTGATGGCGTGTTCTGAAAACAATCCCAACCATTCATCCATTTTTTTCTTAGCGACAATCGCAGTTGCAACGATACCATCCGCTTGGGTATCTGCAATAGCAAAATGCAAATTATCCAAGTCATCAATCAATTGTTCCTCAATCGCAAACGGCAACGCTTGCATTAAACGTTGATGATTGAGCTTGGGCAGTGCTGCTTCGGTGAGAACGACATCGTGAGCCGGCACAATTACGGTTACTTCATTTTCTTTGGCAACAAGCGGAATATCCGATAAATGACAACGCAGAGCGGATTGCTCAACATGGCCATTTTCATACACAATAAAGCTCACTTGCTGTAGCTCGGTTGAGTGTAAGTAAATGAGAGTCCGCTTGCTCATAAGGTCCCTTTGCTTTGCCATAAAATAATGACGATGGGTTGTTTGTTTTTCAAAAGTCGCATTAGCAATGAATAAAGTCTAATACTTTGGTTTCCCATCGTAACATTGGTTTGCACGATGAAGTAACTACTCGTGACAGTTAAGTTATTTTGCGCAATTGGATTGTTTTTCACAATAGGTAACGATGCTAGTGCTTCTAGACTGGGAAAAGGTGCTTGTTTGCGAATGGCATCCAATGCTTTTGCTGCTTCAAGGGAAATCGTCGGGCTTAAACTCATGATGACAGGAATCGGTGCGTTATTGATATTAATTAAAGTTTTCTCAGGTAATGCGGTGACATAGGGCGCCAGTTTCGCATAAAGTGCGGGTGTCATACCTTTTACCATGCGTAATTCGCTGACACTCGTCATCAGTTGGTGTGGCGCGCGATAAGCTGGGCTGAGTTTTGCATAATATTGATCGAGCTCAGTGTTATTCAAGCCTGGCGTGATCCAGTTGATAACGTTTTGCGTAATGTTTTGTGCGGCGGCTTGCGTGATATTGGGTTGTACCAAGCGAAGCAAGCGTATAAATACGGTTTGAAATTGTGGGTCAGTTAAATTATTTAAATTTAATTTTCCTTGCCCATCAAAAATAATGCTCACCACTTTCGCACCATTCACTTCATTGACTGGCGAACGAATCGGCGTGCGATCAACAATTTTGTTCGGCTGTTGTTGCTTTAAATCATTAATTAACTGATCGATGGCCCAATAGATGGATCCTTCTGCGTATTGATTCAGTTGAATGTTATTTAATAATAATTCGGTGCGATGCGTATCCGTGCGCAAGCGATCAATCATAGCGATCGCTGCTGCTGCAACGAGGGCAGTGACAAAAATGGCGACGATAATTGCGGTGCCGCGTTGGCTAGCGGCCAGTCGGTTTTTCAAGTGGCTGTCCTACAATAATGTAAAGTTGATTTATTTTACCCCATTTTTTTAAGGTAAGAGAAACACGCACGGCGCGCGGTAAAATCGCTGATTGCTGATCGAGTGGCGGCCAAACCGGTTGGAATTTACCTTTGCTATCCAAATATTCAAAATGCAGATCACTCACATCATTCAATAATTCTCGTGTATCGGTTGGTGTATCACGTGTTTGGTCGAGCACAGGCCAAGTGGTGCGTGTTAAGGCGGTTTTATTACGAAATTGATAACGCGTGCGCTGTAACGTGGTGCGTTGCAGTTGTCCGAACGGATTGGTTAATCCAGCATGTGTAAATGTAACAGTATCGGGCGTACCTACAAATCCTTCCAGCGTGTTCGCGACATTCATGATCGGACGATGAATGGTTTGTTCGAGATCGTGCGACATGAGTAAGAGTGCAATTTGCAATTTAGCAAGTCGCGCTGCTTTTTGTTCGGTGCCAGATTGGATGTTTAACACATTGTGTAATGCGCTGACCAGGATGAGAGAAACAATGCTAAAAATAAATAAAGCGATGATGATTTCAAGCAGTGTGAAGCCACTCGCACGTCGTCCGGCAACTCGTCCGTTCTTCACACTACGTCCCGCGGCTTGTCCGCGGGATCCAGGAAATAATAGATTAACCAGCATAAAGATAACTCGACAAATGGGCTAATGATTTGTTGTCCGGCAACAGATAAACGGTCACTTTAATTTCTTTAATATGTGGATTGGGGGTGGTGGTCAGGGTCGCTTCATAAGACCAATTTTCACCAAGCACAGTGGTTTCTTGTGATAACTTATCCGGTTCAGCCGGAACTTTTATAACACCGACGCGAATATTATTAATAATATCTTCCGCAATCCAGGTGCCAATCGTGCGGTTTTGTAAATAAAGCGTATTTTTAATATTTTGCGAAGTGGATTTAATCACGGCAGTGAGCGCGATGCTCAAAATCGCCATCGCAATTAACACTTCAATGAGGGTGAGTCCTGTTTCACTCTTCTGTGACCGCTTCACTCGTGACCTCGCCATTTGCTTTGCCTATCACTCGATAATACGGAGTTTCTTCTTTTTTTCCAATCAACAAAACGAATGGCGTGACATCGTTGCTGGGCGTAATAATTAAGCGAGGTTTGCCATCCGCAGGAACGCGTTCGCCATTAATGCGTAAGGTTATTTGCATATTATCCGGAAAGTGTTGCACGCTGAGCGCCGCTTGTTGGATTGGCTGCCAGCCATTGTCTTCTGGTTTTTTGGATTGATGAAATTCATAAAATTGAAATGAATTGCCATTTAAGGCAAATCCAATCGTCGCCGGACGTAACATCGCTTCCTGTTCGGCGAGATTGAATGTGTTGACGAATTGCTTGGCGGTGGTTTCATATTGTTTATGATGATTGGTATTGACTGTGATAACTGCGATGCCCGCCACAATGCTGATGATGAGCATCACAATCAATAATTCAATCAGTGTGAAACCGTTCGTCTGTCTCATTGCTGCGTTGAGGAATTGGAATCGTTGTTCTTGTCCACATTCCAGTTACCAATTTGGCTATCACCTTCTTTGCCTTTGGGGCCGTAACTGAATATGCGAAGTTTTTCATCGGTATTGAGATATTGATAATCTTGTCCCCACGGATCTTGCGGCAATTGTTGCAAGTAACCTTCGGATTTCCAATTTTGTGGAACAGGTGACGTGGTGGGTTTTTTTACGAGGGCTTGCAAGCCTTGGTCGGTGGTTGGATACATGCTGTTATCTAATTTATAGAGATCAAGGGCGCTTTGAATAGCGAGTAAATCCTGTTTCACTTTAACGATACGCGCTTGTTCGGGGCGGCTCATGATTTTGGGTACGATAATGGCTGCTAAAATACCTAAAATAACAACGACAACCATCACTTCGATTAGGGTAAAACCGGCTGATTTTTTCATGCTAAGATCCTGATATTTTTACTGGAATGAGGGGGTTACTGTAACATAAAAGGTATTAAAATTCGTAGATGGAATGCGTGGTCCAACAGAGAATTTATTATTTAAGTATAATTGAATTGAACTCTATGAAAATAAATGTATATACTGTGTTATAGATTTGCATAATGATGAAATAATGGGTAAAATCTACTCAATAAGAGTGGTGAAAAGGCTAAAATAGAAGTTGTTATTAATCAATAGGTTGCTTTTTTTGAGGGGTGTGTTATGGGTGACTCTAGGAATAAAAAGGGAAAAGAAGTGACAGCTGAATCGGCAGTAGTTAAGAGCACTGTCGGCGAGCGTTTAACGCAAGCAGAAAGTAATGCTCTTTTAGCAAATAAAACATCAATCGAAAAGCAATATGAAAAAAACCTTGTTGAGTTGCTAAAAATGAATCAAGGAGCACAAGAAGCTTGTAAATTACAAATGAAGACTCAAGCCGAAAAACAAGGTTTAGGGGTTAAGTCAGATGCTCCAAGCGTGCCTAATACTGCGACTATGAGTAAAGATGTAGCTGATAATGTATTTGAAAACCAAACTGCGCCGCTTTATCGGGCGATACAAATGCTTAAAGACCAAGAACAGGTTCTGAATAAAGCTATAAAAGAAGTAAAAACGCCAACAAAACGTATGGGCGGCTAAACTAGTTAGTAATTAGGAGACATCAATGTTCGACCGGTTGCAAAAGCCTTTTTTGACCGTTGAAACCGGCGAAGCTTATCAACCAATTCGTTTGACCTATGATTTGAATGAGGCAGATGAGTTGGTATCAGCTTTAGGGAATTTGCAATGTCTCGAGAAAAATGCCAATTCAAACTCCTGGAATTGGTATTGGAAAGATGAATGTGATGATTTACATTTTGAATCACTCGATTCCTATCGCAAAAACCCAAATCATCCTGTTCGTTTAGGTACGATTACTCTCCGTGAAGGCCGACTTTTTCTGAATCTCCCCTCGTTTAAGCGGGCCTGCATGGCAGTTCCATTTTTTCATAAAATGATTAATAAAAATCTTGCACATGTGGATCATGCTGACTTTATCAATAAAGTATTCGGTTTAGATGATCGTTTGCCGCATGGTTTTGCTGAATTATTTAAAGATGACGAATTAGATCGAATTCTTCAACAGCGTGTTGAAGATTATCACAAGGTGCATGAGAAATGTGAGCAGGCAGAGTCTGCTGAAGAAGCACTGAAGATTTTATCTGAGTATACACACTCAGAAGCGGGAAAACGTTTGCCGTATGCAGAGCGTTATCAATTTGAATTAAGTACCCAAGAAGATCCCGATGTTGTTTTCTTAGGGTTTTACATCTATCTCCGAGGCCGTGAATTAGTTGCTATCAAGCGCTGGTTCGGCGAATCCGGTTACTCTCTTGCTGATGCTGCCGATGAAACAGTGGAAGCTGTTTTTGGTGGGTTGGGCGTCGATATTATCGAATAATGTGTCATCCTGAGCGTAGCGAAGGATCTCCTTATATATGGAGATCCTTCACTTCGTTCAGGATGACAAATGCCTCGTCAGGACACGCTATGACGAATGACAGTTATTAAGGAATTAAATAATACGGATTAGGTATTTTAAATGTCTTATCTGCATGACCACCCGTCAAATCACTTTGCTGATCACCCATGTTTAACACAATATCGTAACCTTGTTTTTCAATGAGTGTGCGCGCATTAATTTTGTAAGGTGCGGCAGATTTATTTTTATCGGTTTCTGATTTAAGAGACAAACCACTCCAATTTTTATAACCAACATTCTCAAGATTTTTTTCCGTGGCAGCACGATATTGTTCAGTGCGGCCTGTTATAAAAAATATCGCAACATTGTTTTCTTTTGCATAACGATAAAGTTCAAGTGTCGGCGCAATGACTGGATCAGTTGCTTTTCCTTCAGCATCACAGATTGCTTTGAATGTGCCACCGAAACTCATATCAAACATATCCGGATAATTTGATAAAGATGTTTCATCAATATCTAAAACGATAGCGAATTTTTTCGGATTTTTTGAGTGCTGCTCTTTTTCCAGGCGTGTTTTTAAATATTGCATTGCTTTATTAACTACTTTGGCCTGGTCTTTTTGATATTCACCAGAGTCATGGTATTTGATCAGGCCTGCTTTGACGAGATCAAGATTTTTTGGTTCTTTGGCATCGCTTGCGTTTGCAGCGAATAAGCAGATTGTTGTTAGGCAGCATAAGATAATTTTTTTAGTCATGAGCGTCTCCATTTGCTAAGAAAACGCAATCTATCAAATATCAGTGATTTTTGAAATGCTTGTGTAATCAAAAAGTAACTTTAAACTAGGAAAGTGATATACTGATAGATGTAATATCAATGGCGTATCGTGAGGAGGGAGCAGTTATGTTAAAACGCGCACGATTAAGTGCAGTATCTCTAGGAGTAGCGATCGGGTTCCTTTGTGGCGGCTTTAAGTTGGTTGTAGGACTTTTAGCAGTTTATAAAGGCGTTGGAACAGAACTTATAAACCATTGGGCAACTATATTTCCTGGTATAGAGATAACTGTAACAGGCGCTTTGATTGCTGGCGCTTGGGGATTTCTGATGGGATTTTTTAGCGGACTCATTTTAGGATGGATTTATAATCTTTGCTTATGTTGTTGTGGTCGTTCACATTGTGCTTGCTGTAAAACATCCTGCGGATGTACCAAGTGCAATACCGTTGTTGTGGAAGAAAAAACAAAGAGTTAATAGTTTATTGTAATGTAGGGGCGGACCTATGTGTCCGCCTTTCTTTTTTATACCAGGAAAATATCATGCGCCAAGACATCAACACCAAAAACGCACCCGCTGCTATCGGCAGTTATTCACAAGCAGTAGTAGCAGGCAATACAGTTTATCTCTCAGGACAAATTCCTTTAGATCCAGTTTCCATGTTGTTAGTCGAAGGCGATATCAGAAAACAAGTCGATCAAGTGTTTGAAAATATCAAACAAGTGGCTACAGCTGCCAATGGCAGTATGAATGATATAGTCAAGCTGACCGTTTATCTGACCGATATCGCAAATGTCACAGCAGTCAATGAATCCATCGCCGCTTATTTTGCAAAACCTTACCCCGCCCGCACGACCATACAGGTTTCCGCTTTACCAAAAGGCGCCGTCGTTGAAATTGAAGCGTTAATGGTGCAGCTATAAAAGAAATGTTTTTAAAATCAAATAGTTAGTTAATAGACCGCAAGAGTCATTCTCAGAAAAACCCTCTGATCTGGAGTATAATTTAAGTAACTGTCAGAGGGTTTTTATGAGAAGCACTGACCCGAATGAACACACGCCTGACTCAGATCTCTACCCTGAGCTAGAGTATAAAGACAGCAGTGTATCTGTCTGGAAAGAGCATGTTTTGGCTGAAATTAAGATGGCTATCGAGCGAGGTGAGCCCACTTATAAACTCAGTTTTCTGTATGGTCATTTCCCCCCGGAACATATTAAAGAATATTTGGATCTCCAAGAAAAAATCGCAGTCTTAATTCCAAATGAACACGAACGGCCCACCATTGACCTGAAGATAGTCGGAAAAAATAGACCTTACAAAGACACCAATGGAAAAAAAATGGAAGAAGATAAACCGGATTTAGGTTTGTTTGGTGGAACGGGTCCACTATCTGATGCGCATATTATAAATAAGTTGGTTAATAAAATCGGTTCGACTGAAAACGGTCTTGATAATATTCATATAAGATTACGTTCTTCTCCACCACCTCGCCCAGTTGAAAAACAAAAATCGCTATCCGGTTATTTGAGTCATATGTGGAATTATTTAAATGGCGTTCGCTCGCATGGCCACTCGTTATGTAATCATTACGCGATGTTGAGCAATACGGCGCATGCCAATGCGACTAAAATGCAAAGAATGCTGGATAAACCTGATCGACTTGTTCATCTTGTCGATCATATGGCATCCAGCATTTCAAAAGAAGTTCCTGCGCCAACCAAAGTATTAGTATTAGGTACGCTCGAGGCTGCTGAAAAAAGATTGTATCCCAAATCATTAAGAGCGAAAGGGATAGACAGTTCGTTACCTCATCACGCTGATCAAGTGACATTACAACATTATATCAATCATATTAAATCAGGAACGTTAACGCCGGAAATTGGCAATCAATTTGTCGATTTGATTTTTAATGAAATGAAAAAAGTAGCGACACATGATCAACCTTCGCATGTGGTTTTCGGGTGCACTGAAATACCGTTGTTTATGGAAACGAAAATCGATAAAAACAGCGACAAAACGTATCACGATTTATTAATGGAGAAAATGGCACATGATCCGGTATTGAAAGATCATTTGGGTGTGAAATTTGTGGATACCGAAGCATCCATGGTTAATATTCTTCATGCACATCAACAGAAAGTTGTTTCTGATAAAATAAAATATGATGGGAAAATTGAAATTGGTGATAAAAAAATAGAAAACAATGATGATGCAAAACAGTTTAAGAAAGGAATTACTGAAAGTTTAGATAAATATCTCTATTCATTAAAAGGATTATTTTTTAGATCGTCAGAAAATTCTCAACTGGCATTCGCCCTCATTCACAAATTGAATCATGCTAAAGATCATAATCAGGTAAAAGAAATATTGAAGGAGATCATGCAAAACCAAAGTTTATCGCAGAATTCAACGTTGAAAGCAGCCATTGTCGAAGGCATCGTAGGAAAACAATCTAAAGCAGAACAACAAGAAATGTGTGCTCAAATCGCGGTGGGTAATTTTGCGGAAGTATCAAAACAATTTATGCAACTGCCCGCAACATCCGGGATTTTAGAAAAAGCAGCGGACATTCAACCGGGTGATATTCGTATTCAATATGAAACATCTCATCATCAAGCACCTGGGCATACGGTTGAATCTAGCAATGCTCTTAAGTCTATTGAAGCGGATTGTGCTAATTGTATGAAAGGATTAAGCGAGGGGTCGGCGGATTTTCTCTTGGTGCAAAGTTTACAGACAACACTGCAAAGCGACGTGCCTGCCATGAAAAAATTTGAGGATCTAAAAGAGATGTGTGCACCAAACGGCGAAAAGCATGAGAAAAGCGTCGAAAGATTGCTTACCAAAATCGACCATGTTTCAAGCACCCAGATCGCGCCGCCGACCAAGGGTGCTTCTATTGAATCGCCTGCAGTAACAAGAGATCTGGAACATAAGAGCACCAGTCCAGGTTTCAGAAGATAACTTAGGGGCTGTTTACAATTGGTTTGGGGCTTTTAAAAAGTGGGGAATCGAGTCAAAATCGTCGCAAATTTGAGGCGAATAGCAGAGCTATTTAACGAAAATTTGCGACGATTTTGGCCGATTCTACCGCTTTTTAAAAGCCCCAAACCAATTGTAAACAGCCCCCCGATTATTTCTGAGAAACCGCAGTCGCTGCTGGCTTAACATCCGGTGCGACAACCGCTGTATTCAAGCCCAACATGCGCATCGTCTTTAAGACTTCCAGTGCTTGATATAATTGAAAGTCAGTACGAGCGAGCGAACTTGAGCCGCGTTTATCATCATTGATAACCGTGGCGCTGTTATCAGCACCTGCAACCGGTAAATGTCCTTTCAACTCAAATTCTCTGATGGGGGCAATCATGGGGTTATCTGTTTTGTCACCTGAGATTTGTAAGTTTTCTACAACAATATCAGGTGTAATTCCCTTATTTTGAATCAAGCGGCCGGAAGGGGTGTGATAGAGTGCTGTTGTGAGTTTGATTGCATGTGTTTCATCGAGTGGCAACACGGTTTGTACGGAGCCTTTGCCAAAACTCGTGATACCAACAACAACCGCACGATGATAATCTTGCAATGCACCCGCCACAATTTCAGACGCTGACGCGGATCCTTCATTCACAAGCACAACCATGGGTACGCCATGCAATAAATCTGTTCCAGTTGCTTTCGCGCTATATTTTGCGCTGGGTATGCGGCCTTCTGTATAAACAATCAGATCGTTAAATTGATTATTTAATTTTTTACTATCTAAAAATACATCTGCTACTTGCACAGCTGTTTCGAGCAAACCACCCGGATTATTTCTGAGATCCAATATCAAACCTTTTAATTGACCATTCGCTTGCTGCTGTAATTTTTTAATTGCAGAAACCAAGAGTTCGGTCGTAGGTTCTTGAAATTCGCTAATGCGTATGTAACCAAAACCATTGTCCAGCATATTGCTTTTAACACTGGTAATACGAATTTCATCGCGTGTCAGTTTGAAATTAATAGGTGTTTTATTTCCTTTGCGCAGAACCGTTAAACTCACTTCGGTACCTTTCTTGCCACGCATTTTATCGACAGCTTCATTCAAGGTCATTTCATTCACGAGTTTGCCATCAATCGCAACAATGTAATCACCGGATTTTATCCCGGCTTTCGCTGCGGGCGTGTCATCGATTGGGCTAATGACTTTCAACACACCATATTCACCTGTGACTTCAATGCCCAAACCACCAAATGCACCGCTGGTTGTCATGAGCAATGTTTTATAGGAATCTTGATCGAGATATTCTGAATGTGGATCTAAACCACTTAACATGCCGCGGATGGCATCTTCTAATAATTTTTTATCGCCGATGGGTTGCACATAAAAATCTTTGATTTGCGCAATGGCATTTGTAAAACGCGAGACATCACTTTCTTGCAGTGAGTCTTTTGTTTTTGCTGTTTTACTTCCGGGCGCGGTAATGGCGGATGTTGTAATGTCTGTCTGATCTTCTTTGAAAGCAAATGCATTCGTATAGAAAGATGCAGATAAAACCAGGCTTAAAGAACCAGCAATCATGAAAAGCGGAATATGACGTTTCATAGGCTTTTTCCTTAAAGGCTAATACCCCATGTTTTAAGTATAGCGTATTTTAGACAAGGCAGGGGAATTTATCGGCACCAAGTGCTGGGATTCACGGGAGAACCGTTTTGACGTACTTCAAAATAGAGGCTCGCATTACTGTAGCCGCCGGAGTTTCCAGTGCTGGCAATGACATCGCCCGTTTTTACATAATGGCCGACTTTGGTATAAATTGCCTGATTGCGGCCATAGAGCGTCATGTAGCTATGACCATGATTAATAATGACTAATAGCCCATACCCGCGTAACCAGTCAGCAAAAATCACTTTCCCGGAATAAATGGCATGCACTGGCGTTCCAGGCTGGGATTTCAGCATGACCCCCATCGAGCGATGGCTGCCATCATCCAGCAAACTGCCAAATGAAGAAAGAATTGGACCCCGCACGGGCCAGGTTAATTTACCTTGCAATTGATCGAAGGATTGACCGTTAATGGTTATGGATTGGACTTTTAATTTTGCGATGGTTTCTTGCAGCGCTTTTTGATTGGCAACCAAGATATCGACTTGTTGCTGCTTGGTTTGGGTTTCCATGCCAAGCGCTGCAATTAATTTTTGTCTCAGGTTTAATGTGCGTTGTTGAATGGTTTGTTGCCGTTGTTTTTGTGCGACAAGATATTCTAATGTTTTTTGATGCATGCCAGATGCTCGAATGGATTCACTGAGAAGAATTAAATTTTCTTTCATTTGCGAAATTAATTTCATACGAGATTGGTTGAGATAACGATAATAAGTCACATGACGATTCATGGAAGTTAAATCTTGCTGGTTCAGCATAATTTTCCAGTGCTGCATTTGTCCCAGTTTATAGGCGGCACGCAATTGCGAGGCAAGCGCTTCATCTTGTAATTCAAGTTTGGTTAGCATTTTTTGCTGGGTTATTTTTAAAGAAGCTAAAATTTGCTGCTCTTCTTTTAATGCACGCGTTAACCGAGTGAGTTGGTTGCCGAGTTTGCCAAGCATAATTTCAGTGCTTTTTAGTTGTTGCTCGATGGTTGCTTTGCGTTGCTGGTTTTCTACAATGGTTTCACGCAGCGATTGTATTTGGCCATTGACGCGCGAAAGTTCGAATTTTTTTGTGCTAAAGGGATTGGCAAACGCCGCCACATTGAAACATAAAAATAAAGCAAACCCTATCATGAGTTTGTCGACGAACCCAAGGCGGCGGGACAACATTAAAATCCATTTTGATCTTCGCATAATTCTATAATCGACTTACCTGTCATTTCTTTCGGTTGCGTTAGCCCCAGCAAATATAACATGGTGGGCGCAATGTCCGATAATATACCATCTGATTTACAGACACGAGCTTTTCGACCAACATAAATAAATGGCACCAATTCACTAGTGTGTGCAGTATGCGGTTGTTGGGTGCAGTCATTAAACATTAATTCTGCATTACCATGATCGGCAGTGATAATGGCTTCGCCACCCACGTCCGTGAGCGCAGCGACAATTTGACCGAGACATGTATCAATCACTTCAATCGCGTGAATCGTGGCAGGCATATTTCCCGTGTGTCCCAACATATCTGGATTGGCAAAATTGCAAATAATCACATCGTATTTTTCACTTTTGATTGCATCAATTAATTTTGCCGTGACTTCATATGCACTCATTTCCGGTTTCAAATCATACGTTGCAACTTTCGGTGATGGAATCAAAATTCTATCTTCATTCGGAGAAGGTGTTTCAATGCCGCCATTAAAAAAGAAAGTCACATGCGCATATTTTTCGGTTTCTGCAATGCGCAATTGCGTTAATTGCTGTTCACTTAAATATTCGCCAAGTAGCTTGGTTAAACGTTCTGGTGGAAATGCAATTGGTACATTAAAAGTCGCATCGTATTCGGTTAACGTCACAAAATTAACCTGCGGCCAAACATGTCGGGTAAAGCCTGAGAAATTTTTATCAATGAATGCCCGCGTAATTTCACGCGCACGATCAGCTCGAAAATTCATGAAAATAACACTATCACCATCCTGAATGGTGACAGGGTCAGAGGAAGTTGTGGTTGCTTTAACAAATTCATCCAGTTCGCCACGTTGATACGCCATTTCTAAACCTTGCATCGCATCGGCTGCTTGATATGACGCTTTTCCTTCCGTTAATAATTCATAGGTTGTCTGGATACGTTCCCAGCGTTTGTCGCGATCCATTGCATAATAACGACCAATGATCGATACGATTTTTCCGCAATTTAATTTATTGCAACAATCTGTTAAAGAAAGTAATGACGCTTTCGCACTTTGCGGTGGTGTGTCTCGTCCGTCAAGAAAAGCATGGATATAAACTTTTTTGGCATGCCGTTCTTTGGCGAGTTTTAGCAAGGCTTCAATTTGTCGTTCATGACTATGCACGCCGCCATCAGACAGCAAGCCGAGAATGTGTACCGCTTTTTCAGTTTTGCTTGCGTGATCAATTGCATCAATCAAGACTGCATTTTTAAAAAAATCGCCATTCTGAATTGCAAGCTCAATGCGGGTTAAATCTTGATGTACCACACGTCCTGCGCCCATATTTAAATGACCGACTTCCGAGTTACCCATTTGCCCATCGGGTAATCCAACACAACGCCCGGACCCTGAAATAAGCGTGTGGGGGTGCATAGCTAACAATTGATTCCAATGCGGCTTATGCGCTGCTGCAATCGCATTGGCGTGTTTTTCTTCACGATGGCCCCAGCCATCTAAAATAATTAAAGCGAGTGGACGTGGTCGTTGTAACATGAGTGAATGCTTCCTATTAAAATAAACGCAAATCTCATTGGCATTGCGCTTTTGAGAAAGCTACACTATTATTTCAGAATTTCAAGTATTTGACATCGGTGCGCATAATGACGACCTATAAAGTAAAGTTAATAACAGGTATGTGTTTGTTGGGATTAGCAGGCAATGTATTTGCCGCTGATGCATCGACTGCCACTGATACATCGCCTGCGACTAATGCACCGACAGCGACTGATACGTCGCCTGCGACTAATGCACCGACAGCGACTGATACGTCGACTGCGACTAATGCACCGACAGCGACTGATACGTCGACTGAGACCACGGCTGTTGTGGCAGCGGCCTCGGATCAAAAAGATCCTTATCAACGGTTTAATCGCGTGATGTATCAATTTAATGATATTTTAGATAGAGCCGTTTTAAAGCCAGTTGCGACTCTTTACAACACGATCCTGCCTAAACCGGTAACGAAAGGGATCAGCAATATTTTTGCAAACATTGATACGATTCCAACCGTTGCAAATGATGTTTTGCAGGGAAATATCTATCAAGCGACGAGTGATACCTGGCGTTTAGTGATTAATACGACGGTCGGGATTTTGGGTTTTTTTGATGTGGCTTCACATATTGGTCTTGATCCAAATAAAGAAGATTTTGGTTTGACGTTAGCGCGATGGGGATATACCAATTCTAATTATTTAGTATTGCCGTTTTTCGGGCCTAGTACACCGCGTGACGCAGTGGGTTTACCAGTTGATTACTATATTTTCTCAATTTATCCACATATTCATCCGTTAAGTAGTCGTTATGAATTATATGGATTAGGTGTGGTTTCGCATCGCGCTGATTTGTTGAGTTTCCAAAACGTGATGGATCAGGCGGCTATCGATAAATATGTGTTTTTACGTGATGCTTATTTACAACGACGTGCTTATCTCATTCAACGTAACAAAGAATTGGGTAATCCTTATCTCGAAAAAAATAAACAACAACAATGATGCATATTGCTTTATACGAACCAGAAATTCCTCCTAACACGGGAAACATAATCCGCTTATGCGCAAATACCGGCGCTCTGCTTCATCTTATTCATCCATTGGGTTTTGCGCCCGATGATAAACAGCTGAAGCGCGCGGGATTAGATTATCATGAGTGGGCTCGTGTTCATCATCATCAAAATTATCAAAAATTTATTGCAGAAATTCAGTCAAAACGCTTATTTGCTTGTTCAACCAAGGGAAGTTGTTCTTATGCAGATATTAAATTTCAGCCGGATGATGTCTTGCTATTTGGTCCTGAAACGCGTGGTTTGCCTGATGCTGTTCTCGAGTCGATTCCCTCCAATCAGTTGATTCGCATCCCCATGTTGCCTAATTCACGTAGTTTGAATCTCTCTAACGCAGTTGCTGTGATACTTTATGAGGCCTTGAGACAACAAGATTTCGCCATGCTATCCTGAGAAGGTGTATAATAAAGATAATAATACGAGGTAAGTGGATAAAATGTCAGTCTATTCGGAAATGAATGCCGCAAAAAATACGCTGCATGAAATAGCCAATCAAGCGTATGGGTTAGCTATGGGTTTACAAAATGCGGCGCCTTCTCAGGCAGGTGGTCCTACTAAATCAGTTCAATATCTTCTGGAAACTTCTTTGCAAATCAATAAAACGAGTAAAATTCTTGAAGAGATACTGTTAACTGATTCCTCAAAAAGAAGATTATAACTATAATAGTCTTTGTACCACTGACAAATTGGATCGATTTGCGACATGCCAATAGATGATGAGATAGAGCAGCAGGAAAAACTAATCCGGTTGATTCGAGAGATGATTCAACAGGATTCTGATTTACGTGAAAAATATCAAGTCGGCGATAAATTCCGTTTTGTTCGCGATCGTCTGCAAGGATTGTTAACGCATTTAGAATCCTCTTCTATTCAAAAAGCATCGAAAGAAATAACCGAACAAAAAGATGAGGCGGACAAAGTTGTTGTTTATGTGTATCTCTATAATGCCCAAGGCTTAATTTTCCGAAGTTGGTCTGCCATGTTAACGCCTAAAGTTTTTTACGAATACAGCGTGAATCGTCCGATTTATCTTGAGAAAAATAATCTTGAAGTTGTCATCAAATCAAAAGCGAATAAGCAGCAACACGGTTATCTTGCAATAAAAATTAATCGTAACGAAATTATTTCAGCAGCAGATGCGGGTCTCAAGGATGCAAATGGTAATCCGCTTATCAAAATAAAAGAAGGATCCTTGCGTTTTGAAAATCTGGTTTGGTTTTTTCATAATGACCAGCACTACACAGTAACTCCACAAGGTGAATTTAAACCGGTGTAATCCGATTGCGAGGATTGTCGCGAAAAAGGCATTCCCGAGAAAAAAATGGCATTCCCGCAAAAATGTCATTCCCGCGAAGGCGGGAATCTACTGTGAATTTGTTACAAGGTTAGTTTAATACTTTGACATTATCATAATGGATTCGTAGATTCCCGCCTTTACGGGAATGACATTTTTTTAGCGACGGTGCGCGCTCGAAAGTCTAACTTTTCCGCGAAGACGGCCCCCAAGTTTTCTCAACAAACTCCCGAGGCGTTTCCTTTTCAAGATTTTTAATCTCAGTCGCTTTTTTTTCTTGCGCTGCTTTAGCTTGATTAGTCATGTTATTTCGATAAAGTTGCGACATTGTTTTTGCAACAGGCGCATCACCTAACCATGCTTGAAATTGTTTGAAATGCACGCTTTCACGATTGGTCATCGCTGTGAATGGTTGATCCAGAACAGGGCCACCGCTTAAATCCAGCGTCGTAATTTTTTGCTCATGCTGGATTGCTTCTTCTTTTCTGGACGCTTCAACCGATCGATGTTTTTCTTCTTGAGCCGATGCACGCTCATCTTTTTTCTGGCCAATAATAGATTGACCACTGAGCGGTTTCTTGGATTGATAATTCAGAAACGCTTGTTTTTTCTTTTCTTCTATAAAAGTTTCGCGGTGCGTTTTTTCCGCTTTTTCTGTTTCTACAATCCGTTCAAATTTATCTTCTTTCGTTTTTTCGCGTTTTTTTGCTTCTTGTTCTTCTCTGCTTTGCGATTCTTGACGATCACGTTTTTTTTGTTGATCGATCTCAAGTCGTTCTTTAGCGCCAATGCGCATGCCAGATGAAGTGGAGCTGCGTTCATCTTCGTGAGTGGGGGCCGGTGCCTTGCCTTTGATGCCCGCGCTACGACAAGTAGAACAAATGATGCCATACGTAGTTCCTTGAGAACCTGTAATCTGCAAAAAAGCAGATAACGGTTTTTCAATTCCGCATGCGACGCAGATTCGAGTAAGGATTTTTTGGTTGGCCATAAGTCCAGGCTGTGATTAAAATTTAGTAATATGCGCATGGTAAAGAAAATTCAGATTTCATGCAAATTTGAACGAGTAGATATTTGTAGGATTTAGTAGCTTTTATCTGTACGCAAAACGAATTTTATTAATATATTCAAGCGATAAATGAATTTCTTGCTAGAGCAAGCCATCTTAGAGTATCCTCATCGCGTTGCTATTTCTAATTAGAAAACATGGAGAATAAGAAAATGACAAAAGGGCCATCATTACAAGATCCTTTTTTGAATACGCTAAGAAAAGAAAAGGTTCCTGTTTCAATTTATCTCGTCAATGGAATTAAACTACAAGGACTGATTGAATCATTTGATCAATTTGTTGTTTTGTTAAAAAATACCGTTAGCCAAATGGTTTATAAACATGCCATTTCGACTGTTGTTCCCGCGCGAAATGTTTCTTCACCAATGGATTACAGCAATTC
>CAZAXX010000032.1:8792-26475 GCA_964489265.1 uncultured Coxiellaceae bacterium | reverse complement strand
ACCAAATAGCCGGTGAGACTGGCTTGAATTGCAATTTGTGATGTTTCTAAATCACGAATTTCACCCACCATCACCACATCCGGATCTTGACGTAAAATGGAGCGTAATCCTTTTGCAAACGTCATATTCACTTTGTAATTAACTTGGGTTTGCCCGATGCCTGATAAATCATATTCAATGGGATCTTCCACAGTCAGAATGTTGCGTGTGTTGGTATTTAATGTCGTCAACGCTGCATACAACGTAGTTGTTTTACCAGAACCGGTTGGACCGGTTACCAAAATAATTCCATGCGGTGTCGCGATTAATTTTTGCATGAGCTTTAGTGTGTCAGGCATCATGCCTAAATCTGCCATGTTGAGTCGCGCCGATTGTTTATCGAGTAAACGCAATACGACACGTTCGCCATGACTGGTTGGCATTGTTGAAACACGGACATCGACTGCGCGTCCGGCAATGCGCAACGTGATGCGACCATCTTGCGGCAAACGTTTTTCTGCGATATCTAATTTCGCCATGACTTTGATACGAGAAACAATCAGCGGTGCAAGAATGCGTTGTGGTTCCAAAACTTCACGCAACACACCATCTACGCGAAAACGCACCATCACGCGATCTTCGAATGTTTCAATATGCACATCCGATGCGCCTTCTTTAATGGCTTCACTTAACAGCGCATTGAGTAAACGAATAATGGGCGCATCATCTTGAGTTTCTAATAAATCTTCTGGCTTTGGCAATTCATGAATTAAATCAAACAAATTCATGGATTCACCCAAATCTTCCGCCATTAACATAGCAGTGCTACTGTCGGTTTCGTAATTTTTGACGAGTAATTTATTAAATTTTTCATCATCAACTTGTTCGAGCGCGAGCGGTAAATGCAAGTGTCGACGTACTTCATTCAGAACGGTGATGCTTGGATTATTTCGATAAATAACTTTTGCAAGATTATTCTCAATCCCCATGAACAAAACACCATGTTGTTTAGCAAACGCAAATGGAATTGGGTTCATGGTGGCTGCCATCAATTATTATACTCTTCAAAAGGTTTAGGTAAGTTGCCGTTATTTTTGAGGGGCGGCAATACAAACGGCGCTTTTTCCTGTAACTTCGCATTATCGCGCGGATAGTTTAATTGTACTGTGCGGATGTTTTGATATTTTGTATTCGTGATGTTGGTGGAATCATCCGGATTACGCAAGATGGTTGGCTTGATAAAGACTAATAAATTTTTCTTTTGTACCTGGCGAATTTTTTGTTGGAAGATTTTTCCAACGAGTGGGACATCACCTAAGAAAGGAACTTTATTGATATTTTCCACGACACTGTCACTGATCAAACCACCCAGTACCAATACATCCTGGCTGTTAATGATCACCGCGTTTTGAATATTGCTGGTATTAATAATCGGCGTTAAACCAGGTGAATTTGGATTTTGTAATGAATCATTTTTTAAATTGATCAAGAGTCTGACCGCATTGCCTAAATTGATTTGCGGTATGACTTGTAATTTTAACGTAACAGGTTTTGTGCTAATCGTATTAAACGGAGTGACGGTGCTCGAGGTTCCAGTTGTTGCATACGAGCCTGTTTGCATCGGGACTTCTTGACCAATTTCTAAAACCGCTTTTTGATTATCTAAAACTGCAATAGAAGGTGTCGATAAAATATTGGTGCCAGATTGTGTTTGTAAGAAACTTAAAATAGCGACCAAGCTTGTATTCGGGATGATGCCAATATTACCCGCGCCTGGGACAGGAAAATCAGAAGGTAAACTGGGTGACGGTATGGTTGCCGCACCTACCAGAGATCCCCATTGAATGCCTAGCGTTTTTAAACTGCCTTCATCCACTTCAACAATAATGCCTTCTACCAAAACCTGTGCTGGACGAATATCGAGTTTCGCTACCACTGCATTGAGAGCAGTCATCATGCTAGGTGGTGCAGTAATAATGATGGCATTGGTATTTGGTTCAGCTTGAATGCTTGTCGTGTTTTCAGGTGTTTTATCTTTTCCACCTGCTTGCGAATTAGCTGGTGCAGTATTACTCGCGGAGTTATCAGTACCCGCGTTACCACTGTTTTTTCCCATCATGTTTTGGGCGATTTTACCGAGCAAGGGCGCAAATTTAGCGGCTTGTAAATAACGTAAATAAATAACTTCTGTATTGCCTGATGCACCGCTGGAGGGTGTATCTAAATGTTCGATCAAAAAGCGCATATGCAAACGCGCGGATTTATTGCCGCTTAATAAAATACTATTACTGCGTTCATCTGCCGCAATAGAGACTTGCGGTGTATCACCCGATGCGCGTGAAGCGTTTTGTAAATTATTTAAGACGGTCACCAATTGCGAAGCGGCCGCTTGATGCAATGGAACGATGTCGATATTGTTTGAGGAATTGTGATCGATGTCACGAATGATTGTCACAATACGATCTAAATTATTTGCGCGGCCTAATAATATAAGCACGTTGCCCGGCGTGTACGCGGATATGTTGCTCCACTGTGGCATCAAAGGACGGATCACCGGAATTAATTGATTGGCTGACACGCTATCCAATGGAATGACGCGTACCACGACTTCATCACCTTTGCCGGGGCGTTGTTTGTTTGCAACTTTCGTGGCATTTTCGCCGCTTTCCATATTCGGCACAATTTTAACAACATTGCCATTTGGAATGGCGGAGTAACCGAGTAGTCCTAACACAGAAAGAAAAACTTGGTACACTTCTTCGGGCTTAATGGGTTTGCTGGAAACCAATGTGATTTTGCCGCTAACCCTTGGATCGACTACAAAATTTTTCCCGGTTTCAAGGGATACTTCATTGATTACACTTAAAATATCAGCATCTTGTAAATTCCATAAACGGGATTCTGGTGCAGGTGTTTTTGGGGGCTCAGCGTCTGTTGCTTCTGCGGTAATTTGTGCGGTCGGCGTCGCGGTTTTTACTGAGGTTGTTGTAACAGTCGTTTGCACCGGTGCTGTAGGCTTCGGCGCATCCGCAGCAAAGCTCAAGCCCATGATCGGCAGCAATAACAGTGTGGTCAGTAAATAGCTAAATTGTTTCATGCTTTTCCTACAAATACGTTAACTATCTTAGCCAAGAAGATAACACAAAATTTGTCTAGCTTGTATGCGGCAGGCGATACTATTTTCAATGTTTATAAAATGGCCAGGACTGTCTGCAATTGACCTGCGAAGATTCCGCGGCATTTTCAGTTTTTCTTTCGCAATATAATCCAACATAGGTAAGTATTTTTGCTAGCGAAACACATCGAGTTGTTCTCTTGGCAGGCTCGATTACTGCAGCAGTTTCTGCTGGCTCAACTTTTCTCTCTAGGGCGGCTTCTTGTTTAGACTCAATCATAGATAGAGATGCAGAATAACCCCATAGATATTCCCTATCATTTGGTTCAGCAAGAACTTGGGTAATAAGATCCATTGCTGTGTGTCCATTTTTATCCTTGGCGGTGAAATCAACGCCTTCTCCCAGCAGCCACGCTACTGTTTCTTGATTTCCGAAGCTTGCTGCTCGATGTAAGGGTGTTTGTAAGCGATCATCTGTAGCATCAACATTGGCTCCATTGCTAACAAGAAACTGCAGCATTCTTAATTCTTTTTGAGCATATTTTTCCGGATCATGTAGCAGTTTTTTTCGTTTTTTTTCTAGCTCTTGAAATCGACTCCAATCACGATTTGCACGGAGCTCACGCTCTATCGCCATGGGCGAGGGTAGAGGGCCAATTGCTTTATTTAGCAATGTCTCACCGTGTTGGTTTTTTACATTAAAGTCGGCACCATGCCCTTTTAATAAAAATAATATTGGCGTTCTGTATTTTTGATGTAAAGCATTAAACATCAGATCAACATACCAAGGGAAATGCCGACACTGTTCTGTGTTAAAGAAATTTCCTCTGACTATGTCTTTCTTTGCTATTGTTGGCAGTAACATACGAACCGCATCAATATTATTTGCCTCGACTGATAATGCCAAAGGAGATTCTGAATCATCGCGGCATTTATCCGGATCAGCGTTTTGTTCTAGCAAAAATTGCATAATATTATTATAAATTTCTAAAGTATCTTCTTCTTTAATATCAGCTAATCTTGCTGCAAGACTTAACGGCGTATCGCCCGCGTAATTTTGTAAATTGACATCCGCACTTTTTTTTAAAACGAGATGTTTTATATATTCAAGATCTTTTGCTCGTACAGCATTATGCAAAAGAGAATTTCCGTCTTTGTCTTGATAATTAATATCAAAATGCTCTTCTAGAAACGTAACTACTGTGGCGTGGTTTCTATCTCTGGCAATCTCGATTGCCTTCATGATGGCTGTTTTCGTTTTATCAATTTTTTGATATTGGTGGAAAATGAGCATCTCAATTACATCAGCCGGGCTATTCGTAAAAATAGCAGGAATAAATTCCAGAGAACTAATTCTTTCAAGAAACTTGGCAATTTTTTTCTTTACAATTTCACGATCAATTGAATCGTTATACTGAAAAGAAATGTATTTTTTATTAGAAACAATGATTATCCATTTTGGCTTTCTTGTGTTTGAAGGGATCGTGTTGACGGCATCACTTAATACTTTCCGGCCAAACCATTTAAGCTTTATCATGAAACGTGATAAGTCTTTCCTGCTCGGCAAAATAATACTGTATGGAACCTGGCTGGATGACATTCGAATAAAATTTATTTTGCAATTTTCCACTGATAATAATTGTGGGTTTAGTTGCTGAGTTAAAGCTTCTTTTGCTTCCTGGGTCAATCGATTTGGCATATTGGCCGCGCGCTCAAGGTGGGTTGCAAATAAATTTTTTATTCTTTGCAGATTACCCTTTGCTGCAGCCGAAATAAATTTATTACCTTTTTCGAAAGCAAAATCATCTGGTTGTACTGGTGCTTCGGTAAATTTATGTATATCAACACCACAGCTTTGTAAATAATTGACTATCTCCCCATTGCCAATTGAAAGCGCCATCCTAAAGCCATAATCAATGTTGTCATCTTCTTCTCTTTGCGAACAAACTTCAGCACCATATTCAACTAACAACATCACCATGCTTAATTTATTTGACTCCACAGCAAAATAAATTAACGGAGAAACATAGAAGTTATAGTCAATTCGAGTATTTGGATGCAGTCCCGCATCCAGAAGAAGTCTTACAATGTCTTCATGTCCTGCCAAGATCGCATCACGCGCCGCCTTCTCAATAAGTTGATTAGGGTAGAAATAATCCCAGGAGTGCCCAGTGAGCTTGGTTTTCTGCTGCAAAAGAAATTCATTCAGTTCATTGAACTGATTGGCTCTGATTAAACGTGCAGTATTTTCTAATCGATTTAAGTTTTCTCTTGTTAATGCCATGCAGGTTATCCAAATTTATTTTGCAAATAATTTTCAAAATCGCTCAAGAGCGATAAATCATTCGCATCCAATTTTTTTTCTTGGCGTATGGTTTGTATTTCAGCGAGAGCGATTTCTGGCGTTAAGCGTTTTCTACCCTGAAAATCAATGGGGATGTCGTTTTCATTGTTCGAATTTATTTTACGTATATATTCAGCAAATTCATCCGCGTACTCTGTTGCAAGTGTTTCCGGATAATGTCTGCCAAGAATGCGTAATGCGAGCTCGGTTAATTTGGAAGAAGAGTTTTGTATTAATTTGGCTTTGTCAGCGGGTTTTACCAGATGAAAACGCTGACAGAAAAACTCATCTTCCTGCGACCAAAAACCATTTAAATACAAACTGGCTTCAATATCCGTGTTTGGATAAACCGGATATTTATAATTCGTATGATACTCAGCAATTTTTTCAAAAATAGCCGGGTTTTCTGTTAACCATTGCTTGTTTTTTTCAAGCAAAGCAATGCGCTCTGGATTTAATTTTTGTAAAAAACGGTCTTTGAAAGGCAAAATAAAATTAGGTTCGCCGGGTTTTTTATTAATGGCCCACGTGTTTTCTTTAATATTATCGGGGGTGGTTTGCAGCAGATTTTCTGTATCTAAACGTAACCACAATGATTGATTCTTATAGTGTTGATGATTCCCAAGAAATAACACCGGACATTGAAAATAAGCTTGTGCGCCCAGTTTCCCACTCACCAACAAAGCAACGTCTTTTTGCACTTCACGCATGCGCGTTGAATCAATTTCTTTTTTAAAATAACCGTGCAAGTATTCCCACATTTCACGCTCCTGCATGAGGCGGCGTGCTAATTCCAATGTGACTTCAACATCAACCATCGCATGATGCGAACGTCCTGAGATAAATTGATTTAATGAATTTAAATTTTCTAATTTTAAGGAAGGACGTCCTTCGATTTCTGGCCATTTAAGCACATCATTTTTAAAAAGAAAAAACATCACCGTCATGGGATAAATATCCATGCGTTGACATTGATTAGCAAATTGATGCGTGTAGGGTTTTAATAAATTTCGATAAAATGAAAAACGCAGGAATTCATCATCAAATCCCAGTGTGTTATAACCCAAACTAATCGTGCCCGGTTCATTTAACCATTGATGAATTTGTTTAATGGCTTCAAATTCAGATGTGCCATTTAAGATTTCCTTAATCCCCATTTTGTGGGTAATCAATGCATAGGGTGAGGGAATGACATCGGGATTTAATTTAATTTTAATTTCATAACGATTTAATTCTTTTAAATTCAAATCCGTACGAATAGCAGCGAAATGTAATGCTTGATCAAATGCTTTATTTAATCCAGTTGTTTCTAAGTCGTAAAAAAGATAGGTTTGCACTCTAAAAATCCTCTATACGAAATACTTGATAAGCAGGTTGCTCATAAGGATGAGCTTCTTTTAAAGCGCGAATAACATTTTGAATGCACTGAGAATCACAAATCATTTCAACGCGATATTCAGGCACTTTTTCTAGTTGATTTTGTTCGCCGATAAATGCATTACTACCTTCTAACGGCATGAATTGTCCTTCGCCCAATACTTGCCATGCACAACACGCATAAGGGCCAATTGTTCCAGCACCTGCTTTAAACATCGCATTTTTAACAGGCTCTGCATGATCAACTGGGACATAAAAATATATTTTATACATCAAGATACCTCTGAAAATGGCGAATATAATACCATCCACTTTTAAATATTTCTTGTATAAAGTTTGTTGCTTTTTAGAAAAAACATCTTTAATGTAGACAATTGACCAATTTTTTTTGTATATAACGGAGACTTAAAAATGAAAAAACAGAGCGTATCTCTTTTGCTGGGTCTTTTGGCCAGCTCCGGTGCTTTTGCTGCTAATGTCACAATTTCTGGTACGATTCCAGGAACAGTCATTCTTAATCCTGGCGTACAGAGTATGGCGGCAGGTACCTTTAAGTTAACTCCCGCGCCTGTTGTACAGCAAATTCAGTACGAACGCGTTGTTTTGTCTCCAGAGGCAAAAAAATATATTACTGAGCATGCAAAATCGTCTGATGGTAAACGAAGATTAATGGCGATGGCTGCAACAACCAATGGTGTATCACAAGTTCAATTGGGTATGGGCCAAGTTCCTCCGTTGAATCAAGGTCAGCATGGTACTTGCGCGACATTCGCAACGACTGCTGCATTAGATGCCGCTTTGAGTCGTGGGGATTATATTAGCCAATTGTGTAATTTAGAATTGGGCGCCAAACTTGCGCAATCCAATGCAGATTATCCAAGTGGTTGGGATGGTTCAAACAATGAGCTTGTTTTAAAACAAGTTGGTCAGTACGGTGCGATTACTAAATCGTATCAAACGACGTATGGTTGCGCTGGTGTGAAGACTTATTCATTAGACGCGAGCAAAACCGGTCGTGCAATGCGCGTTAGTGATTTTAAGAGTCACAGTCTGGACGTGCTGAAGAGCATTTCATACAAACCATTGTTGACGATGGACAAGGCTTTCTCTAGTGCACCAGAAAACAATGACGATACGAAACTGCAAGCAGCTAAAAAAGCATTGATCAATGGGCATCGTGTTATTTTTGGCATGGTGTTGAATGAAGACATTGGCCACAATGGTACAGCGGGTCAATATAAAGTGAAATTCGACAGCTGGGTTAACACGCCAGAAGTGGGCGATGCTGATAAGTTGAATGCAGGTCACGCGATGGTTATCACTGGTTTTGATGACAATGCGGTTATTACCGATGTTCATGGTGTAAAACATTCCGGCGTGTTCACATTACGTAATTCATGGGGTAATGCAGGCGACAATGGTAACTACTACATGAGTTATGATTACTTCACTTCTTATGTAATGGAAACGGAAGAAATTATTCCTAGCGCTTAATTTTAATTTCTATCTGTAGGGGCGGGCCAGTGTGTCCGCCTTTTTTTCGCCCCTACTCTTTATTTCCTAAATGACATATACTTCAAAGATGCCTGAGTCTCCACTGGTTTTTTCAGGCGTGTGGTAAGCGTAGCAATTACTTTTCAAATGGAATTAATTTTTTAATTACCCAGGAGGGGAAGTTATGCAAAAGCGTTACCCATTATTTGTTACCAGTATTATTTCTTTAGCATGTATGTCCAGTGTCTTCGCAGCAGAACCCGTTAATCTCAATCATCAGTCCGCTTCCGTGTTAAATTCTTTTTCGGCAAATGGTTATGCGTTAAAAGAAACGAGCAGTGATGTTGATTTTAATCAAACCAAGCACATTCGTTTGCAACAGACTTTTCAAGGTTTTCTAGTCTGGGGTGGTGATGCGATTGCGCACGTTGCGAAGAATCCAGGCGCCACATTGAAAAGCGTGATGGCAAATTCTAAATATTCAACAACATTGAATGGAACGTTATATCGAAACTTAGAGAAGGATTTGGGTGCGACATTAAATTACGTGACCAATCCAGGACAAAAAGATAAAGCGTTGCAACAAGCGATTGGTACTTATCAAAAGAAATCTGGGATGACCCAAAAGGTAAGTGATATCAAAAATGATCTGATTGTTTATGTTGATCAAAATAATAAAGCACATTGGGCTTATCACATTCGTTTCTTTAGCAAAACCAATCAAGCGCTGCCAGCAAAACCAAACTTTATTATGGATGCCACCACATTTGCGGTTTACCAACAATGGAATAACATTCAAACGTTGGATGATGTGTCAGGCGGCGGTTTTGGCGGTAACGAAAAAATGGGTAAATTATCTTATGATGGATTAGCTAAGGATTTACCAAGCTTAAAAATAGAACGTGATGCGGCAAGTAAAATGTGCAGCATTGAAAATGCTGATGTCACCGTTTTAGATGTACGTAATAACGATGCTGTCGTGCAATTTCAATGTGACAAAGTAGATTCACAACACAACAATGAATATTGGGATGCAGATCAAGATGCGGTGAATGGTGGTTATTCACCGAGTAATGATGCGTTATTCGCAGGTAAAGTTATCAAGGAAATGTATCAGAATTGGTATAACTTGCCTGTGTTAACCAGAGACGGCAAACCGATGCTGTTAGTGATGCGTGTTCATGAATATATGGATAATGCATATTGGGATGGACAGCAAATGACGTTTGGTGATGGTATTTCCATGTTTTATCCATTGGTATCATTAGGCGTTGGCGCGCACGAAATTAGCCATGGTTTCACTGAGCAACATTCAGGTCTTCAATACTATGGCCAATCCGGCGGATTAAACGAAGCATTTTCTGACATGGCTGCGCAAGCTGCAGAGACTTATGCATATGGTCATAACAGCTGGCAAATTGGTCCTGAAATTTTCAAAGCAGAAAATCAAGCGCTGCGTTACATGGATAAGCCATCCAAAGATTGCCAAGGCAGACAGCCAGGTGATTGGTGCTCAATTGATAATGTGAGCCAGTATTCATCTTCTTTGGATGTGCATTTCAGTAGCGGTATTTTCAACAGAATATTTTATCTGATGGGAACCGCAAAAAACTGGGATACCAAAAAAGCATTTGACGTGATGGTGAAAGCCAATATGAATTATTGGACAGCAACCAGTTCATTTACGGAATCTGCTTGCGGTGTTGTCAAAGCAACCAAAGATTATCAATACGATATGACAGCAGTAACAAATGCAATGAAGACGGTTGGAATTGACATTAGTCAATGTTAATCTGAGCCACTGACTGTAGGGCAGACCCTCGTGTCTGCCCTTTTTTTTGTGCGGGTGTAGTTCAATGGTAGAACTTCAGCTTCCCAAGCTGATAGCGTGGGTTCGATTCCCATCACCCGCTCCATGCAGTCATTTTAATTTTTTTAAGTGGGGATAAGGTTACATGAAAAAAGTTTTTAAATTTTTAGGTGTTTTAGTCTGCGCTGTTGTCCTGGTTATCGTTTTGGCGGTGGTTTTATTAACGACCCTCGCAAGTCCAAATCGTCTCAAGCCACTTTTGATTGACCAAGTTAAAAAATACACGGGGCGCGAACTCACTGTTGATGGAAATTTATCGTGGACTTTTTTTCCATACTTAGGTGTGAAAATTGGGCATATTGCATTGAGTAGTTCTGCTGATTTTCCCAATAAAACATTTGCTGAAGTGGGTTCTGCAACATTGGGTGTAAAATTCATGCCATTGCTCAGTGGTAAAGTGGAATCAACCGGTATCGTGTTACAAGGTATGAAATTACAGTTGATTAAAAATGCAAAAGGCAATGTGAATTGGAGTTTTTCTAAAAATATTCCTATTAATTCAATTCCAGCGACAGAATCTTCAGCGTCACTCAAATCAAAAAAAGCAATCTTGGGTTTAGCGATTTCGGCTGTTGATGTGTCTGATGCAAGTATTACTTATCTTGACGAACAAACCAAAAAATCATACGACATCAAACAATTTGAGTTACACGCAAAAAATATTAATTTAATGCAGCCATTTCCAGTCAAATCTTCATTTGATTTTACAGCCAATAATCCAGCCGCATCCGGTCACATTGCGTTGACTGGCAATACAGCGCTTAATTTAGCGGCGGATATATATACGCTGCGTGATGTAAATTTAACTGCAAAACTGTTACAGGGCAGTAAAAAAATAAATATGAGCGCCACGGGTGATGTGATGGCTGACTTGAATCAGGGAACGTTAGTGTGGACTGGTTTCAAAGGACAAGTCGCAAACGTGTTGCTGACAGGTAAAATCAATGTGTCACGCTTAACGACATCGCCTGTTGCGACAGGACATTTGTTGTTGCAGCCGTTTGATTTGAAGGAAACGCTGAAAAACATCGGACAAAATGTCGATAATATCCAAACTGCAAAAACCGTGAAAGGCGATATGGATTTTACTGCCGGTGCTAACGTCACCAATATGCAAGGTAATCTCAGTATCGATACCTTCCAAGCAGCAAAAGTTACCATGACAAATATCAGCGTCAAAGCGCATTTTGAAGATGGTGTGTTAAATCTCGCGCCTATTTCGGCTGGTTTTTATCAAGGAAACTTGAATGGTCAGGCAAAAATTGATTTTAAAACAGCCGCGCCACAAATGACGTTGTATGCCAAATTAGCCAATGTTCAGGCCGAGCCATTAATGAATGATTTGGCTGGCGCGAAACAAAAAATTAAAATTGCGGGTTTAGGTAATATTGAACTACAGGTAACGACGTCAGGTTCCGAAGCAAAAACTATTGAGAGTAATTTAAATGGCACGAGTCAATTTAATTTTAACAATGGCACGATTATTGGCGTTGATTTAGGTTATTTGATTGATACTGCTGCGGCGTTTGCAAAACAACAAACAGCCACCGCAGCCAATACTGATAAAACCAATTTTGGTACTCTCACGGGCACAGCAACAATTAAAAATGGTGTTATCACAAATAATGATTTATTTGCCGATGCACCACGCTTTGTCACACGAGGTGCCGGTACCATTAATTTAGTGAATCAAAAAATTGATTACACGTTGCAGACAACTGTAAAACAACGTTCTCCTGATCAAAAAGAAGATATGGCGAATTTGTATGGCATTGCGCTACCAGTGTTAATCAAAGGTAATTTAGAAGATCCAAGCATTCGTCTAGATTCTGGTGCTTTAGCAAAAGCAGTAGCAGAGCTACAAATGAAACGTGTGACAACGAAGGTGACAGAAAAAGTTGCTGATCAAATTAAACAAAAATTTCCTGATAAAGCCAACCAATTATTGAAAGGCAAAGCGGGTGATGTATTAAATAATTTGTTAGGTAATTAATATGCTTCGTGTAATTAGCATTAATTTAAATGGCATCCGGTCTGCAGCAAAGAAAGGATTTTTTAACTGGCTTGCATCACAAAACGCAGATGTGGTTTGTGTTCAAGAAGTCAAAGCGCAAGAAGCGGATATTGCCGATGCGCTTTTTAAACCGGAAGGTTATCACTCGTATTTTCATTTTGCAGAAAAGAAAGGTTATAGTGGCGTTGGAATTTATACCAAGCAAAAACCGTTGAGTGTTGTGACAGGATTAG
Organism: uncultured Coxiellaceae bacterium; assembly: GCA_964489265.1. Lineage (GTDB taxonomy): Bacteria > Pseudomonadota > Gammaproteobacteria > DSM-16500 > DSM-16500 > CAYRUP01. The sequence goes on along the minus strand of CAZAXX010000032.1, from coordinate 14,049 downwards.
GTTGGCCTGACGCAGATCAGGAAGGGCGTTATGTTGAAGTGAATTTTGCTGATCTCGCAATTGTTTCACTTTACATGCCATCGGGAACCAGTGGTGAGCATAGGCAAGCAATCAAGTTTGATTTTTTGAAACGCTTCAAAGACCATCTGTTAAAACTACGCGAAGAAAAAAAAGAATTAATTATTTGCGGTGATTGGAATATCGCGCATCGACAAATCGATTTGAAGAATTGGCGCGGCAATCAAAAAAATTCCGGGTTTCTCCCAGAAGAGCGTGCCTGGATGGATGAGTTATTTGGTTCAATGGGTTTTGTGGATGCGTTTAGACAAATCAATCAAGAAGAAGAGCAATACACCTGGTGGTCCAACCGCGGGCAAGCATGGGCCAAGAATGTCGGATGGCGGATTGATTATCATGTCGTTACGCCAGGATTAAGAGATGCCATCAAAGCGGTATCTATCTACAAAGACACACGTTTTTCCGACCATGCGCCTTTAATTATCGATTATGCTTTATGAGAGCAGATTAGGCTGGCACAACAACAGGGTTTTCTCTTAGCTCTGCTCTACGGATAAGCTCTTCTCCCTTTGCTAATTCCCTGATTATGATATGATTTCCACGTTAAGGCTCTCTTAAGCTTGATTAGCTAAAATGATTGGTATGAGGTGTAATTCATGGGAACGCCAGAGAGTTATATCATTGCAGAAGGCCCTGAAGGGTTGAAAAAAATTCTTGAGGAGCTTTTAGCAAAAACCAAGCAGGATTCTGCTTTTGCTAAACAAGCCCATTATGTTCTCTATCAGTTGGGCAATCTAAAATCGATGATACGAATCGACACGGACCAAGTACCATTTAAGTTTTGGTGTTATGACTTGATGGGCCGACCCATCACATTACCAATGAGGGAAGTGATGTCCCGTTTTTTATGGGAACATTGGAATGTGAAAGATCTCAGTTTACAGGATGTAACTGAGCAAAATAAATAATTGTGGAGTAACAAATGAGTAAAGACCAGCAACCGAATATTATTGATCTTGCACTATGGAAGAGAAGTGAGGAGCTAAAAAAATTAGGTCAATTTGCGCCCCCATCCCCTGTAGGTTCTAATCAAGAAATAAAAGTTCTTAATGAGGAACGAGATCAATTCCTCCTTGCGCAAAAACAACTAACCATTGGCGCCGGACTTCAACAGTACGGTAAGTTTTTTAAACCAGCTCCGGAAAAGGATGTTCCCGAAAACGTTGTGCAAGACAAAAAAAATCGCGGTCCAGGTCCATCAAACTCAAGTACGCGTTAAGCTGTCATTAAAACAATACAGGACGAGGCATGAAGTATTTTAAGCTAGAGTTATTAGAATCAGATGTGACAGCAAATCAACGCGTTGCTAGTGATTATGTCAACGAAATTCTCCCAGGCAGCACCGCTTCTCCTGAATTTAAAAATTTTGTTGTTAATTTCCTTGTTAATATCGCAACCGAGCATAATATGGTGCTTGGTGAGTTGTTATCTGATCAAGCTAATTTCTTGACAAGCAAAATAACGAGATTTATTCGCGATGCAGCAACAAAAGGTTTAACAGATGCAGCGCTAGCTGCTGCAAAAGAAGTGTTGATTGCAGATATCGCACGCTTATACGAAGCAGACATGGCGGAAGTAGCAAGACAAGAAATGTTAAGCGCAGCAGCATTAAGCGAGACAAAACAATCGCAGTCATTAGCCCATGATCTTCTCACCAGAGGATATGTTAGTTTAAATGATATGGGGGCAGTTTCGGATGTTGGTTTTGCTTTGGAGCCACTTGCAGATCGCCATGGGAATATTCACGTTACGAAACAGGCAGAATTTCTTTATAACGCGGGTAATGTTGATCCCTTTAGGCAAAAGCTTGAAGTTCTCAGAATAGCTGCTGAAGAAAAAAATCAAAAACAGACGCTTTTAGGTGTGACGCATACCGGCGCTGCTCATTTCGTTGCTTATGAAATTTCAATTGATCCAACAACCAAAAAAATAGCAATAACTATTTTTGATTCGATGCAGCGTGATGCTCTGCATCAAAGAACCAATGAAACCCTGTTAAAAAATATTAAACAAGCGGCGCAACTTGCAGGTTATTCATTGGCAGCAACAGCTGAACCAGTGATTTACAATCCATCTCAAAACAATGATGCAAATTGTGCTTTCTATGCTGCTCGTACGGTGATACGTCGTAGTCAACAAGCATCGCCTACTATCTTTGAGGATATTTTAGATTTCAAATTAATGATTATTAAAAAAGGAGTTGAGGCATTAGGCGTCATCGGTTTCAACATTCAACGAGATGAATTGGGAATTATTTATCTCAATAAAGATCATGAAAATTATAAGGCTTATCGAGCCACTATTTTGAGTGAAAATGCAGCGAGCGCTGAAGTGAAACAGATATTTACTTCCGCTAATTTGGCGAGACCTGATGGGCTTGCAACAACGTTAGTCGAAGTAGAGTCGCGTCAGCTGAGTGTGAATAAAAAACTTAAAAGTCTGAAGAAAGATGCCATTTTGGAATACGATTATGTAACGGAAGCACGCGAACTCGTGTCTGAAGTATCGCAAGTGAACGCATACTTAAAACAACTTGATGTGGCTCAGCGAAATGAGTTTGAACATGTTGATCGCAGCATACAAACTACAGCCATCGATAATTTCGCAAAGTTACAAGAGCTCAGCGCGAGCGCTGTTCAAGCGGCAAAAGATTTGGCGCCAGCTGTTGTTGCTCGTCAGCCGGCTAATAACTCTCTCAGAGCGCATACTTTGTTTGGTACAAAGTTTTCCGCGAAAGATAGCGAAACTCTTGCAGCCGAAGCAAAAATTGCTGCGAAGGATGCTAGTGTCAAGACTCAAATCCAGTTAGATGCTCAGTACGCTAGAATTTTGCAAAACCAGGAATTAATAGAATACTTCAAAAAAGAACAAGAGGCAGAAAAAAAACGAGCCTCAACGCATTCTCCACGTAAGACATAGGCGGTCAAGTTAAGGAAAAATTAGAACGCCATACCCGCAACACAATGTCATACCCGCCTTCGCGGGAATGACAGTTTAGGCAAAAAATAATTAGGCCAGACCTATCTCTCCAGCGCAGTTTTCTGTTTTTGAATTAATTCCTGAATACCATTTTTCGCTAACACAAGTAATTCATCTAGCTCATGCTGCTGAAAAGTTTCTTTTTCCGCAGTGCCCTGAATTTCAATAAAACCACTTTTTTCCGTCATCACGACATTCATGTCAGTTTCTGCGTTCGAATCTTCGAGATAATCCAAATCGATAATAGACTGACCTTTGTAAATTCCAACAGAAACAGAAGCGACTAATTGTTTAAATGGATCCTTCTTGATTTTACCCATTTCCTTTAGTCGATAAATTGCATCGTATAAAGCAACACAGCCACCGGTGATAGACGCTGTGCGTGTGCCGCCATCTGCTTGAATGACATCGCAATCAACTGTAATGGTGTATTCGCCTAGCGCATCAAGATTGACGGCAGCGCGCAATGATCGCGCGATTAAACGCTGAATTTCTTGTGTGCGCCCAGTCTGTTTTCCTTTCGCAGCTTCACGTGGAATGCGATCATGCGTAGAGCGCGGTAACATTCCATATTCTGCTGTTACCCAACCTTTGCCAGAGTCTTTCATAAAAGGTGGAACGCCCGGTGTCGCACTTGCAGTGCAAATCACTTTGGTGTCGCCAAATTCCACGAGCACGGAACCTTCGGCGTGTCTGGTAAAATGGCGTGTTAATAAAATGTCGCGTAGCTGATTGTTTGCACGATTACTTGGGCGCATAGTTTTCTCTTGAATAGTTATAAGATCAGGTATTATAGACTGAGTAAAACGATATGGTAATATGGTTCCATAAAATGACTATGAAATGATTGACTAGGGAAGCTAAAAAAATGATTCAAAGTATGACAGCATTTGCGAGAGCGCAAGGACAAGGTGAATGGGGCAGTGCCGTTTTCGAAATACGCTCAATTAATCATCGTTACCTTGAATTGGGTGTGCGGTTGCCAGATACACTGCACGAGTTGGAAGTACTGATGCGTGAACGCATTCGACATTATATTCGTCGCGGAAAAATTGAATGTCACTTACGTTTTCAAGCGAGCGATGTGGCGGGCACTGAAATTACAATCAATCATCATCTCGTAAAAGAGTTATGTAAAGCCAATGATGTTGTTGCAAAAATGTTAACGAATCCAGCACCGATTAATACGATGGATGTGATCCGTTGGCCAGGCATCCTGCAAATTGCTGAAGTGGATTTGGAAACGCTGCAAGATGAAATTTTAAAACTGGTTGAAAAAGCATTACAAGAATTAGTTGAAGTGCGCATGCGTGAGGGCGATGAACTCAAGCAATTATTTTTGCAGCGTTTAGAAAATATGAAAGCGGAGCTCGCTAAAGTCCGCCATCGACTGCCGGAAATTTACAATCAACAACGCGCACGATTAATTGCACGCTTTAGTGAAGCGAAAGTGGAATTGGATTCAGGGCGGTTCGAGCAGGAAATGGTGATGCTGGCGCAAAAAATAGATGTGTCAGAAGAAATCGAACGACTGGATGCACATATTTCTGAAGTGCGTCGAATTCTAAAACAAGGCGGTGTTGCGGGACGTCGTTTGGATTTTTTAATGCAAGAATTGAATCGGGAAGCTAATACGCTAGGCGCAAAATCCATTGATATTGATACCACGCGTGCCTCTGTCGAGCTGAAAGTGTTGATTGAACAAATACGTGAGCAAGTTCAAAATGTGGAATAAGTATTTTCAAATAAACGGGAGTCCATATGATTGTCGTAACTACATTTGATGTCGACGGTTATCGTGTAGCGGATTACAAAGGCGTCGTGCGCGGCATTATCGTGCGCTCTCCGACGATCGTGCAGGGATTTTTTGCGAGCTTAAAAAATATTATCGGCGGACATATTGGTGCATACACAGAGATGTGTGAAACAGCGCGCAAGCAGGCTTACGAATTAATGATGGAACATGCGGAGCAATTAGGGGCTAATGCAATTTTAGGCATGCGTTATGATGCAGCTGAAATTGCGAACCGGTATTCTGCAACTGAAGTATTGTGTTATGGAACGGCGGTTGTGTTGGTGAAAAAATAATAATTTATTAAACTGCGTCAGGTGGGTGTCATCCAGTAACAAGTGAAAGATAAAGTAATTTATGGAGATAATTAAAATGGTTGATGATGACACCAAGAACAAAACACTACTA
>CAZAXX010000032.1:0-8782 GCA_964489265.1 uncultured Coxiellaceae bacterium | reverse complement strand
GGGGGTGTCATCCTTAACGAAGTTATGTATCTCCTTATATAGGGAGATCCTTCACTTCGTTCAGGATGACACGAGGACAACAACACTACTAACCACCCGCTGCAGATTTCAATTGCGTTTCCATGAATTGATCACCAATCACGATGAGCGTATTTGTCATGGCTAAAGTAGCAAGCATTTGTTTTTGTGCTTGCAACAGTTGGCTTGTTAAAACATAAGATTGTGAGTTATATAACAAGATTTGACGTAGTACGACACCAAGACTTTCAGTGGCAATCGCTTTAAGCCAATCAGGACTGCTTGCTTGTAATGCTAAGCTGATTTGTTGTTTTGTCAGGGAATTGCCGCTTGTTTCATCCTCATAGAGTTGTGAGAGAACATAACCGCTATAGGATTGGATCGACGAAACTGTTGTGTAAAAGGCCTTATATCTATCCGCGCCACCTTCTTCTGCTTGTTTCCAGTTAGGACCCGGCGGTGTGTGGGTGAGATTTAAACCCGCAACGTTTTTAAGATAATTGTAAGCATGATCAGTTTTATCGTCTGCAGGGATAGTCATAAAAGGCTGACCGATCATATATCCATATGTCATGTCATTAGCATATTTATCTACCCCAAGCGCTTTCAAAATGAATTCCTGACCTAAAAAATCTTGCATCAATTTTTTTTGTAAACTGTTTTGAGCCGTATAATTATTTAAAACAGAATTAGCCTGGGTCGAAAAATTCTGTTGAAGATTTGCAGTCTCTGATGTTGTGTCTGGCAGCATCCAGCTATTTATTCTTTTTAAAAGAGCAAAGGTGTAGAGTTGAATTTTATAAGCATACGATGCCGTATCATAAGTATTTTTAGCAATTGCCTCAAGGAGTCCAGCTTGTCCTGTTCCTTGTCCTTCCGCAGGCAGGACGACCAAAGCAGTAATTGACAGTGCTGCAACTGTCATCGCAAATATTTTTATCAAGCGGGTTTTTAACCTAAACATAAATAAAGCTCCTTCCCGAAATTATTTACCAACCCAGCCACCACTTGATTGTGTCCCACCTGTAGTGGAAGTGCCTCCCTGCGTGTTTCCAACCCAGCCACCGCTTGAGGAAGTTCCGCCAGTTGAGCTTCCTCCTGTTCCGACAAATCCACCAGCAGGAGCTGCCGGTGCCGGAGGAGGAGGTGGTGGTGGCGACAACGTTGTGCTCACGGGCTGTGTTTTACTACCTTGTGTTACATCCTGAATTATGCCTGATATGTTTTGCTTCATTGGAGTCGGTGCTGAACCAGGTAAGCTACCTGGCCCTAGTTCTTGTACCAATTGGTTTTGACTTTGTTGTAACGATTCTTGCATTTTTTGCACGCCCAATAACAGAGCTTGACTCTTATAGTCAGCTGGCGATAAAACGGCTACAGGAGATAAGCCGGCGCTACTTATGATGCCAGCGAGTGATTGTCCGAAAGAAACTGTTGTTGCCAAGCACGTTGCTGCAATCAAAATTAAACTTAATTTTAATTTAGACATGTTCTTGCTCCAATGCTTTTAAAACAATATCAAATCGTTCTGCTGCGAATACTCTAGCAAGTAAACGCAAACGTTCAAATACAATATTACGTCGTAAAAATAATCCAGCCAATGGACTTTCCGGCGTGTTATGTTCTTCAGCATACATTAATACTTTTGATGCTGAACCTGGATCAATCGTATCAATCGCTTGTAAAATCCGTAAGATGCGAGATGTTTTAATATGGGCACAAAGCGTAATAAATTGTTCTTCTTTACTAAGCTCAAATCGAGTGATTTTATCGAGATTATTACCAAAAGCTGCAATCGCTGTTTCAAGAGTAGAATCGCCATCTAGCGTCCAGTTCTCAACACTTTCCATGAAAGCAATGACACGATAAATCATTGGATCTTCATAATTTTTCCAAAATTCGTGCGAAGCTTGTAAATCAATTGATGGCATAACTTGCGCCTTCCATAAGTTCAAAACTTAAGAAATTTATTACTCATTTACACAAAAAATACATTATACTTATTAGAGTATACTCATAAGCCTACTCATTTTCATAGACCTTATGAGGTAAAAAGTGAAGAAGAGTTGTTTTTTTGCTATCTAGATGATAATGTTAAATTCGTAGCTAGTTTAGCTAAGGTGATGTTGCATATGCCATTAAAAGATGTCGTAAAAGTATCACGTAAAACATTTTTCAATCCAGTGGGTTGGTTTGGCTATGACATGCTAAGAGCCCAATTCAGATTAAGTCGCGACGTATTAAAAGAATCATTCACTCCTGCTGAACCCACACACAAAGAAACATTTGAAGAAGCAATGAAGCGTTTAAATGTGACGGATGAAGATGTTGCTGAAACGGCTTCTCGTTATTTTCTTTTTTCAATCTTTTTTGCTATTTGTGGTCTTGCCACATTAGTCTTTAGTTTTTACATTCTTATTTCGCATGGAAGTTTTGCGGGATTCATTCTAGGTGTAGTGAGTGCAACATTGTTTGTTGCGTTTGCATTTAGATATAACTTTTGGACTTTTCAAATTAAGCATCGCAAATTAGGTTGCACGTTTGATGAGTGGCGTAGTGGTAAGGTAAAAAATACTCCGGCAAATACAACTGAGAAAGACAAACCATGATTAATCTTTTTCAAGCAGCAGCAAACGATCAATCTATTCTTTATTTAGGACAGATTTTTGGCATGGTTGGTTCTTTGTTACCAGTGCAAAGTCCTAATTTGTTGATGGGGATCATGTTTAAGGTCCTCAATACAACGGCATTGACGGTTGGCGCGCTATTGGTTGTGTATGTTGTCATCGTTGGTTTATTAAAAACAGCACAAGAAGGCGAATTTCTCGGAAAACAATGGAACTCATTATGGGTTCCGATACGTACTGTATTAGGTATTGCGGCGTTATTTCCAACCGCGACAGGTTATTCTGCAATTCAAGTTCTAATAATGTGGGTGGTACTGCAAGGTGTTGGAGCAGGCGATACGCTTTGGAACACAGTATTAAAGTATGTCGCTGTCGCTGGCTCACCTTATGCTAGTGTATCGTCAACTTCGTTAGGGGCTTCTTCTACAACGTCACAGATGAGATCGTTATTTCAATCGCTGGTTTGTCAGGCAAGTGCAAAAGCAAATTACCCTAATATTCCAATTACGACTTCGTCAAGGAAAGAGATCAAGTATTATTGCGCTGATCCAATGAATCAAGGCGGCGGTTTTTGTCAAACGATGACGTTGGATCCCATTGCTCATAGCGATCAGGTGAATAACAACACTTATTACATGGGGCCTAATGTTCCGCCTTATACAAATCAAACGTGCGGAAAACTGGAATATTGTGATGCAGGAACTATTAAAAAAGATCCTGATCCGAGTTGTGCATTTGATCCAAGTTCACAGACGTGTCGTGACTCTAAGATACAGCCTAAATGCGTTGATCCTAATTCACCAGATTGTCTTGGGTGCAAAGCACAACAAGAAGCTTTAGCAAGTATTGTTCCCGCATTAGGCGCTATCGCAGAACGCGTCGTTTATATGGATAATCAGTATGCTAATTTTTACGAGAATTTCACCCAAGCTAATCGACCTTCATGGGTACAAGATTATTGCAGTGCCAATAATATTCCCACAGCTGGTTGTTGCGCGGGTATTTTCTGCCCCTCATTCTATGATTTAGTAGACTACACCAAAATTGGCAGGTTTATAGATTATTCAGGCTCTAGTCCAGCGGCTTTAAAAAATATATACATGAATTATCCATTAAAAGCCTATTTACAAGGTTCTGATTTTATCAATGCCGCAACAGGACAATATACAGCAGCTTTAGTTGGTGCTGTTTCTAAAGATATTCAAAATAAAATGGAGAACAAAGAGTTAACCGGTTGGGAAGCAAATGCCCAGAAATATGGATGGATGATGGCTGGCATCTATTATTTTAAAATGGCTGAAATGAATGGCAATAATCAACAAGCAGCCGCGCTTACTTTTCAGGTGACGGGTCCTGAGAATGAGTACAAATTTGGCCAATATTCAGCTAACAAGTTAGCAGGTTATCGAAATAATTATGATGCCGCTAAAGTTTTGGTTGAGGGAATGGCCCAAGCAAATCAAAAAGTGAGCCCAACCTTTGCTTCTATGCCAAGTGGAGCGGGTGATATTCAAGATGCAGTTGGTAATGCTGCCGCAGGTCTTTTCAACTCATTTACAAAATCGATGACGGGTGGAAATAGTGGAACTACTTCGACTAATCCACTGATGAGCATTGCATCGTTCGGTTATGCGATGTTGATAACAGCTCAGGTCTTATTTGCTGTGTGTGTGACTTTAATTGCAGTGTTAACAGGTGTCGCGACCATCAATCCAATGGTTTTGGGTACCGGTTTGACAATGAATCCGATTGGTGAAGCAATTAAGTCGCTTGCGAATTTCTTCGGTCCATTTATTGTAATTTTAATTTCCGCGATCTTTTCATTGGGCGCTCTTTTAGGGATTTATGTGCCGCTGATTCCCTATATGATTTTTACGATGGGCGCGATAGGTTGGTTATGCGCAGTCATTGAAGCGATGGTAGCAGGTCCTATCATTGCATTAGGAATTTTAAGTCCAGGCGGACAACATGATATTTTAGGTCGCGCAGAACCTGCCATGATGATGCTGTTTAATCTCTTCCTGCGTCCTTCTTTAATGATATTCGGTATGATGGTAGCCATGCTAGTGTCGATCGCGGTCGTTAATTTTGTCAATGCAGGTTTTGCAGCGGTTATGACAAGTATCATTAGTAACCCTGGATTATTTGAAACGATCTTGTTTATTGCTGTCTATACATCATTTATCGTGACTGTTTTAAATAAAACATTCTCACTGATTTATGTGATACCCGAAAAAATCTTAACCTGGATTGGCGGCCCTGCTGTTCAATACGGCGAACAAGAAGCGCTGGGTGCTGCTAAGCAAGCCACAGAAGGTGCTGCGAGTGCGACTGGTGGAGCTGCTAAAGAAAGTGGAGCTCAAGCCGGCAGTGTGGGTACGATGGCGAAAGGGGCTTCAATGGGCAAAGATCAGAAGTCGCTAAAAGCTGCTGTTGACAAAAAAACGGAAGGTAAACCTCCTGAACCTCAATAACGTTTCTTTCGATGCAACGTAGGGGCGGACACATAGGCTTGCCCCGGTATGTTTGTGGCCGGGGTCCGCCCTACAGGTATTATTACTTCACCGCAAAATTCCACCAATTCTCTATTCCACCTTGCATGCTATAAGCATGGTGGAAATGTTCCGCTCTAAAAAAATTCACCGCATTAACGCTACGAATTCCATGCTGACAATACACCACAATCAAATCATATTGTGTCAAATCCAGTGCTTTCAAATCAAAATGACTCAATGTTCCTAATGGAATATGAATGCTGTTTTCGATATGCGAAATCGCTCGTTCCCATTGCTCGCGCACATCAATAAAGATAATTTTTTTCTTGTTGTTCAGTTGTTGCTGAATTTCAGAAATGGTTAAACTGATTGGTTCGTTTGGAATCATACATCTTTCTCTTCACGCTTGGTTTGCTCAGCAATCACGTTATACTGTCGCTCAGTAATTAGACCTGCATCAAATTTTTCTTTCGCATCTGCTTCAATTGTTCGGCCATATTGTCTAACCAATTGACGAACTTTTGCAGTCACTTCTTCCATATTCGTATCAAGCAAAATATCCCGCACTTTCTCATCGAATACCAGATACTCACGCAGTGCGACGCGTTTGCCATCAATGGTCGGTACTAAGCGTTGCGACACAACCAAGCGAATGGTTTCAATAATATCCACCGTGCGGCCTTGTCGTTCTTCCGGTGGAAAAGTGATAACTAGACGACGCATGGTTTCTGCAACACCATTACTATGCAATGTGGTATAAACTGGATGACCGGTCATTGCCGCTTCCATCACGGCACTAATCGTTTCCGGATCGCGCGCTTCACCCACTAAAATCAAACGTGGTTTACGTCGCAACGCATTACGCACACCGGCTGCAAAACTTGGCAAGTGGCGCGGAATTTCAGATTGACTGACGATACTTGAAATTTTTTCTACGGAATCGTAAACAAATTCGATAGGTGCTTCGTAGGTTAAAATTTTACGGTGACTCTCTGCATTTTCGGTAATATTGCGAATGACAGAGGCTAACAACGTACTTTTACCAGAACCTGTTGCACCTGTAATGTAAACGACACCTTGTTCAGGTTCTAAAGCATCCAAAATGGCTTGCGGTAAATTCATGCTAGCTAATTTAGGTGGATCACTTGGAATGGTACGCGCTGTAATTTGAAGCCCATCATTTCCTTCAACTTGACAACCCGTTCCATTAATACGAAAGCGATAGCGATCAGAGCGGTTAGGACGAATTTCATAATGCGTATCAATATCTTTGCCAGACATGATTTGCGCCATACCATTTGGACCATACATGGCATTAATAATTTCGCCCAGCTCGGTATTAGATAAACGCCGACGGGTGACTTTGCGCAAGCGACCATAAATTTCTGCAACGACGGTTTCATTGGTTTGAAAAGTCACATCCGATGCGCCCAACTTCACGCAGTGAATCAATACTTCATTGACTGCTTCAATGGAAAGTCGAATAGGTTCTTGTGGAAATAAAAAATCAGTAGTCATTTTCTTTCACCACGATGGCTTTCCAGCCATTGCTATCAGTTTGTAGTTTTGGTAACTCGGTGATACGTAATACTTGATCGTTAACACGCATATCTGAACCATCACCGGTTACGCCTAATTCTGTTTTGGATACGAATGGCGCGCTGATCATGTGCATTTGCAATAATTTACGATATAAAAGCATGCCATTGTAGTCGCGTTTCAGCCGAGCGAGATTTTGTTGGAAAATGTTATAGGATTGTTCAATCCCTAATGTCCAACCTGTTCTAATTGCCTTGCTCCAGAGTTTTCGTTCATCACTATTGCGCGGCAGTAATACTTTATTGGGTATTTCGGGTTTGCTATAAGTCATCCAAATATATTCGCGCCAGTTGGGTGGCGTTGTCGCAAAACGTGCTTGATGCACAATTTGATAAGTTTTATCGGCAATGCGAATGGTATTTGGATCATCTTGATTTAAACTATTGTTGCCTTCTGCCAGCACTGGCGGTAATACGCCATGACTTAACATCATGCCATTGAAATTATAAATGGATTCTAAATACCATTTGTCTCTCTCAAGACGTTGATTCATTCGTTGCGAAGCCCACGCTAAGCCGCCTTGCGCGCCAAGACTCATGGCTGTGTCTTCTAATGCTTTGGTTCGAATGCCACTGACGGAAGCATCGCTGCCTGGCGCTGCTGTTTCAGTGGCAGTCATGTTTTCTAAATCGTTAATATTGGTCGGATCAACAGTTTGTTGGCTATGAGTGCAGGCGGTGAGTAAGCCTAATGTCATGATTGCAATTATCGCTTGTTGTTTCATGCACCCAACTTCCTGAATTAATTTTTCGCGTAGCGTAATTCGATAGTTCGACTTTCTGGGTATACTACCACGGACGCTCGTCTGCCGCATTGGAAACCAACGTCACGCAAGATGTCTGCTATCATCATGTTTTTGTCATAGATAGTGACTAACACAGGAATAGCCGGTGGACGACCCAGTACGCAGAAACGGTAATTAGTGGCTTTTGCAATTTGCCTAACTAAGGGTTCAACTGGTCCTGACCAATCAACTGTGGTTAAGCCAGCCATCCCATAACTTGCTGGATTGGGCGGCGGTGCCAAGTTTGGTAAAGGACGAGCAGCTTGAGCTGTTTCTGAAAGACTTGAAATACCGCGACTCACTGCATAAGAGGCTTCGGATAATGAAGCATCAGTACTACTCAATGGATTACCATCAGCAGGAGGCGTGGATGTGCATGCGCTTATAACAAGCGGTAGTGTTACGATAAGAGTTGCGAGCTTGATATTCATAAACGGGCTTATTTCCTTAATCCGTTCTGTGCTTAAAAGATTGAATCAAGAATGATGATGTGAGTCAAGCTGCATCATACTGATTTGCGTGTATAATTACTTTGTGACTCAGTTAAAATAGGATTTTGATATGGCGCACTGGCGAGATTCAGCAAGAAATGTTCGATTATGGGTCATCGATTTCAGAGCATGTTTTCCGCTCCTGCTCTTCTTGTTCCATATTCGATTATGGACTTTTATTGCCGCATTACTGATTACTGGTTTTTTCGCAGGGTTAGAGCGTTATGGTTTTAGCGTAGCTGTATTTGGACGCTGGCTGCGCTCATATATTGCAGGTCCCAGAAAAATCGCGCAACCGTGGTGGAGAAGATAGAATGGATATGTCGCAACAAATAGCAAAAATAGCGAGAGCAATGGGCGCACGTTTTAGTTTAAATGGGCGGCCGATGACCGCAGATGAGGTTTTCGCACCAACCGGTTTGTTACCCGCCATTGCGAGACGTGCAGATCAGTTATGTTCGTTGTGTTTAGGTTATGGCATTGGCGTTACGTTTGAAGAAGCAGAAGGTTCTGTGCTTGGCGTTAAAGTTGTCTTTGATGATATTACGCCGAATGTGTTGCGCATGTTGTGTATCACTGACGTTGTGCATGAGTTAACACAATCAACTGCACGCGGTGAAATGACGGCGTTGGATCAGTTGATGTATGACTAAAATTGTGTGTAACCATTCGCCTTGAGGCTGACGTCTCCCATCAAATTTTAATAACGCTTTGAAAGCCTTCCCACGCAGGGGGAAGGTGGCCGAAGGCCGGATGGGGGAATAAAAT
>CAZAXX010000031.1:0-26481 GCA_964489265.1 uncultured Coxiellaceae bacterium | reverse complement strand
TTTGTATCAACGATTGATATTGGAACGTCCCATCCGCATTTTTTACTAACGTTGAGACAGGATGTAATGCAGTCAATTGAATTTTTAAATTATTCACAGCCTGCTTTTTCAATTGCGGATTCACCGCAATAAAATTGATACTGCGCTGAGTGTTTTGTTTGATATAACTTAAATCGCCATCTGATTTATAGCCGACGAAATAAGCGAGTGGACTTACCAGAGCCGTGGTTTGTGTGGTAACACTGCGGCCACCTTCTGCTTCAAAACCTTCAGCGAAGAAAGTTAATTGATAAGTCGCTTTCTGAAAACGTTCTAAATTCAGATTAAACACAGCTTGACCTTTGTCATCGGTTTTTCCATCCGGCAACGTGTCATTAAATACTTTGGCAGGTTTTGAGGGATCAATTAAAGGATCAATAAAAATATATTTCGGGTATTCATCAAATTGAACTTGTTTGGGCGCTAAGATAATTTTTGCGGCGACCTTGCGATCTGTCGCAGGCGCGCCATATAAATTTGTTAAGGAAATTTTCGCTGTCAAATCATTCGGGGAAACCCAACCAGTCGCTTGCTCTGTCGATAAATGCGCTGCGATACGCATACGATCAGGCTGAAATTCTGCAACGCGAATGCTAGTTGAACCCAACAAGCTACCGGTATGATTATCTTTGACCGTATATAAATTTATAACGTATTGTCCAGTCGGTGATGTCGCATTACTATGAAAATCCAGCGTCAAATAGCCGGTTGCATCAAGCGTAAATTTTTGATCTTGGATCACAGTTCCGCGCGGATCATTGATGATCGCTTCAAGTGGCAAGCCAGCAGGTTGTGGTTCAGCATAGGCTTGTTTCACAATCATACCTATATGCGCTGTGTCACCTGGGCGATAAATACCGCGATCGGAAAACACATAAGCACTTAAGGTTTGTAATTCAGGATTAGTATAAATTCCACCAACATCAAAGCGGGAAAAATTCAGTTGACGATCAGAATTGGAATACGGAATAAATGCAACATCATTCCCAAGACTAACTAAATAAAATGTCGGTTCCCGTTCATTCACAAAATCTTTTAAGGTAGGCAAACTCGCATGGCCTAATGTGTCCGTGGTGCGAGTAAAAATGGGTAACCCGTTTTTACCTAAAATAGCAACGTTTGCATTAGCGATCGGTGTTCCATGTGTAATGGATTGCGCATAAATATCATGCGTACCGTCGTTATTATCTTTAACCACTAAACCAATGTCAGTCACTAAAATCAGACGACTCGTTTTTATATCGAGCGCCGTATCTTTTGCGGTATCCCAGCCCGTTGCTTGCAGCAAAAATAAGCCGCGTGGTCCGCCAGTATTGGATTTTTGCGAAAGATATTTGCCAAAATCCAGCGCCGTATATTGTTCTTTGGCAAGATCAGTTTGATTGAATGTTTGAACTTCAGAAAAAATTTCACTGATATTGTCTTGATTAAAACTCGTATTTAAAAAATGCGGGTCACTAAAATTACCTTGGGATTGCGTAATCAATTGATTGACGTTATCCGGTAAAACCCGCGCAATTTGAAACTTGACTGCAGGGACACCACGTATCAACACAGACAATTTTTTCTCGCCGCTCAGGGCAAGTAGCGCGCCTTTATGCAGGAAGCCAATTTCTTTTGGATAGTCAGGAACTTTGATTACCGTTGCAAAATCATTTGCTAATACGTAATTACCAAAACTCTGAATCCCGCTATCTAATTTGAGATAAACAAAACGTGCCGGTGGTGCGGCAAACTTATAACTGTGCAAGGTAGCATAGTCGCGATCAGCGGGAATCGCATGTAAATTAACAGGAGTTGCCAATTTCAAAATATCGGCAGTCACTTCACCTGGATTTTGCCATTGATAATCTTTTTTCGTTTCTTCTGACTTGGTTGCGGGATAATCTTGCGGTAACAGATAAACATGCAAACCTTTATTTAATTCAGCATCCGTTACGCCGAGCGATGTTTCGAGTGTTAATACTTGCTCGGGACGATCCTGGTCATTACGCACAATGGCTGTATTTGCGCTACTAACTTTAAAATAGCTTGCTGCATCCGGAATCGTTACATATTTTGAAACGACTTCGGTTGTTTCAGCCGCGCCTGATTTGATGCCCTTGTCCAAAATCAAATGTAGATAACGCGTGACTTGTGGTAATGGCAATGGCTCAGAATGCAGATAAGCAGTACGCTTATGTTCATCATACGTGACGGTAAATTTAAAATGTTCTGCGTCTAGATTTAATTTTTCATTTTTTATTGCTTGTAACATGAGTGTCGTATTTTTTTCAAAACTTGTCGTATCGACTGGAAAATTAAAGCCAATGGTTGCGACCACTTGTCTAAGCGCTGGATTGACAGGATCTTGATAAAATTTAAATTCAGTAATGTTTGCTTGGAAAGATTGGGTGTCAAAGGAATAGGATAGACTTCCCATCTTTGTGCCTGATGCAAATACATTGTTAGCAAAATCGATCTGATACGTTTGTCCTGCCGGCCAATCGTTAACGGGCACGAAAACCAGGCGATTGTCGTTTTGCCAGGTCCATTTGCCAGGCATGGCAGGTGTCAAGGTAATGCCTTCTACAACTTCTTTGCCAATTTGTTTGAGTGGTGCGACCGATTTGGGAATGAAACTACCGTTTTGAATACCAAAATCGACGGTTAAAACATCAGGAATAAGATCTTTAGCGACGGGCGTAATTTGTGGTGCAGTGATATTGGCTGTAACTAAACGAGGCCGCGGCAAGTTTTTATACCAATGATAACCGTAGCTCGCAAGTAAAATGCCAGCAATGAAAACAGCAACAATTCCCGCAAATAAACGGGGTTTTTGTGTCGTTTTTTGTTTTATATAAGTTAGCCAGGGCGGACAATTCCAGGAAACACGGCCGAAAATAGAAGCAAAAAAACCACTGATTCTTATCATGATTGCCGAAATTATTTTGTTCATAAATTGTCCGATTTTGCTTGACTTAGAGGAGGTTATTCCGTACGTTGTTCAGTCCAAACTTCAACTCATATGAACTATGAAGCAACGTTTCAAGTGGACTAGCATAACGATTGTTTTTCTTTTTGTCAGCGTGTTAGCCATATTATTTTTTTCGCCTAGGCCGCCCTTACTGACGGGCGTTAATTTTTCACGTGCGGTATATGCGGATAACCAGTATTTGTTGCGTCTGACGCTGAGTCGGGACGAGAAATATCGACTATTTACCCCATTAAATCAAATCTCCCCAGAGCTTATCCAAGCGACTTTGCTGCAAGAAGATCAATATTTCAATTGGCATGTGGGTGTGAACCCCTTCGCGATGCTAAAAGCGATCTGGCAGACGTATATCATCAAATCAAGGCGCGTGGGCGCATCCACTATCACGATGCAAGTGGCGCGTATTCGTTATGGCATCAATTCAAAAACGCTAATCGGAAAAATCAAACAAATTGTTCGTGCACTACAATTGGAAATGCATTACAGCAAAAATCAAATTCTCGAAGCGTATTTAAATTTGGCGCCGTATGGCAATAATATTGAAGGCGTGGGTGCAGCGAGTGTGATTTATTTTGGAAAACCAGTGAAACAATTAACGTTGCCTGAAGCGGTGACTCTTGCGGTTATTCCACAAAATCCAACCCGTCGAACACCCGATCAAAAAAACTTAAAAGAAATTCGTAATAAACTGTTTAATCGTTGGGTTTCCATTCATCCAAACGATAGCAATAAAAAAGCGACGATCAATTTACCGTTACAAATGCAAAATCTGCGTAACGTGCCATTCAGAGCACCTCATTTTGTCAACACGGTATTACAGAATGTGCCATCGTCAAAACGCAATGTGCAAACGACCTTAGATATTCATTTGCAAACGATTCTGGAGCGTGTGACACATCGTTATTTATCACGTAAAAAAACCTATGGTGTTTACAACGCGGCCGTTTTGTTAGTGGATACGCGTGATATGAGTGTGAAGGGAATGGTAGGTTCGGCAGATTTTTTTGATAAAAAAATTTCGGGGCAAATTAATGGAACTGAAACAAAACCGTCGCCGGGTTCTACGCTCAAACCCAGACATTATGGCGTGCCGCGTGATCAGGGACTCATTCATCCTGATACAGTCTTAAAAGATGTGCCACATAGTTTTGGTAGTTATAATCCGGAAAATTTTGATTATGATTTTATGGGCCCGATTCATGCGAAAGATGCCTTAGTCTTAAGTCGAAATATTCCAGCAATTTATTTAGCGGATCAACTCACGCATCCCAATTTATATGAATTGTTACAAGAAGCACACGTGACTGGCTTGAAGTCAGAAGCGTATTATGGGTTGGCGCTGGTGTTGGGTGGTGCGGAAATTTCTATGCAAGAGCTTGCCAGTTTGTATGCGATGTTAGTGAATGATGGCATGTGGCATCCCTTGCGTTTTTATAAACAACAAAAGAATCCCGTGGGCCAACGCTTGTTGAGTCCCGAAGCAAGTTATCTGGTTTTAGATATGCTGACAAAAACAGCGCGCCCAGAAGAGTATGAAGATAGCATAAGTTTTCCCGTGTCCTGGAAAACAGGCACATCATCGGGTTATCGTGATGCATGGTCGGTTGGTGCATTTGGTCCTTATGTATTGACAGTCTGGATTGGCAATTTTGACAATTCCGGCAATCATGCTTTCGTCGGGAAAAATATTGCGGCACCTTTATTTTTTGAATTAACTGATGCAATACGACATGAAGCAAAATCACTTCCTGTGCTTGAAAAAAATTTGCAAGATTTAAATATCACTAAAGTGGCTGTTTGCAAAGCGTCTGGCATGTTGCCGACGCGGTATTGCAAAGACACGGAATTAAGCTGGTTTATCCCAGGCAAATCACCCATCAAAACGGATACCATTTATCGCGAAGTGACCATTGATAAAAAAACCGGATTGCGCACATGTCACTTTAATCAAAATACCGAATTTAAAATTTATGAATTTTGGTCGTCTGATTTGTTAAAAATTTTTAAAGAAGCGGGTATCGAACGACGTATACCACCGCCTTATGATCCTGCTTGTTCGATGGTGGGGAATGTTGGACTCAGTCCGCAAATGACGTCGCCTGTGTCACAACTTAGTTATATTATGCGGGCGAATGCAGTCAATAAATCGTCGATTCCATTAACTGCTGTTGCAGATGCAGATGTAACAACGTTATATTGGTTCATCGATGATATGTATCTTGGTAAAAGTCGGCGTGATCAACCTTTACTTTGGTTCGCTAAATCGGGAAAATTCGTTGTGCGAGTAGTTGATGATCATGGTCGATCTGATGCACGGGATGTGACAGTTGAAGTGGATAGTTAAATTTTTTAAAAGGAGTTTGTCGCGATGTCAAAAGCAATAAAATCATTTTTAACAGGCTGTTGTTTAGTATTTTCAGCTAATGTTTTCGCTGCAGAAATTACAGTACCAATGCATATGACAGCAGAAGATGGTGTCGGTAAAGCAGTGGGTACAATCACCATTACTGAAACAAAATATGGATTGTTATTTACGCCGCATCTAACTGATTTAGCGCCTGGGTTGCATGGCTTTCATGTTCATCAAACGCCGGATTGCGGAAAAAAAGGCATGGCAGCGGGTGGTCATATGGATCCAGCAAAAACGGATAAACATCTTGGGCCATATAATGATGCGGGACATTTAGGCGATTTGCCTGCGATCTATGTCGCAGCAGATGGGACAGCAACGTTAGCTGTGCTCGCGCCACGATTGAAACATCTTTCTGAAGTAAAAAATCACGCATTAATGTTGCATGAAGGTGGCGATAATTATTCTGATACACCAGCAAAATTGGGCGGTGGTGCTGGAAGAATGGTGTGTGGGGAAGTTAAATAATTTATTCTTTTTTTGTAGTTCGAGTTGTAGGTAAACTTGCTGGCGTGTCCTGATTTGCCGCAAGCTTTGGCGAATCAGGCGTGTTGCTTGATACAAGCGATATAGCAGGAAGTGCAGTCGCAGAAGCTTTATCTCTTTTTTCTGTTTCAGTCATTGACATGGATTGTGGGGGAGAAGCTTCTGACACTTTAGTTTCATCTTCATCTGTAACTACGTGAAATTTTACTGGGGCAAGTGTCTGCAGTAATAAGTTCGATTCAGATAGAAATGTCTGACTACAATCTTTAGACGAAGTATAGTTCGTTGCTTGCCCAGCAATATCATCACACATCTGCAGGTATAGATTAAATGACTCGGAATTAATATTGTTCGTTATGATTGCTTGCATGACAACTTCGTTAAAAATAGCAATTCTATCTAATTTAATAGCTGCGTTGAATGCTCTTGTCATTAATGTTTGTACATCAGGATTATTTACCATTTGTTGTAATTGTTTTTGAATTTCAAAATGCAATTTCTTTTGTACATGTTTTACAAAACCATTATCTTTAATTGGTTCAGCAAGAAAGGTTTTGAGTTGTTTCAGTGTGTGCTTCATGATATCTATTTTTACGGTATCATTTGCAGCGCTATCGATTGTTTTTAAATAATTAGTATCGATTAATTCAACGATCCAATCTTTTAGCTTTCCATCCGTATTTGGCATAATACTTAATTCATATTTTGTGAGATAGATAGCATTTGGATTAAATGTTTTTGCATTCTCTGGAAAAAATAAATCTTCGTTTAGTTTAGTATATTCTTCAATGGATAGAGTAATAGTCTTAAAGTTGTCAGCGGGCGATAACGCTTTTTTAGTATCAATTCCTGCTTTTTGAAAATAAGCATGTAGAAGTTTAATATCAGCTTGACTATTTAATTCTAACGTAACAGTGCTTTCTGTCATTTTGACATTCATGATTTTGATATTGTTTACATCAGTCCAGGGATGTTTATAAGGGCGTCCATCGTCAGTAAATAATCTTGGATTATTGATTACCTTTTCTAAAATTAATGCGGGAATCAGTAATTTTGCATCTTGCGCATTTTCTGCAGTAATATTGTTTCCATTGAATTTAGGAAAAATTGTGAATATTTCGGTTATCCTTTCTTTAATAAGTTTTTTTAAATTATTGGCATCTTTTTTAAATGTCTCCAGATCCGCCTGTGTTGTTTTATCTGCTGATTTAATCGCTTGTTCGTAACTGTCGATCACAAGATCCATCATTGCCAAAATACTGGTTTTATTTTTTGTGAGAGTGATGAGACTTTTAATTTTTTCTTCAAGCGACGAATCTTCAAATAGGGTTTTATTGCGTCCTTCTGTGTGCCGAGATGAGGGATGTAACGCTACTAAATTGACGCGCGAGTCAAGTTTGAAATTAGGATCGCCCATGAGGACTTGATCTAAAATAAATAATTCTTTGCTATTCAGCAATGCTTTATTTTTATTATAACCTCCGATTGTATCAGGATCATTGCAAAGATAGAAAAAAGCAAATGCTTTACCAAAATCGTCTATGCATTGGTCTGCTGTTAAACCCTCACCAACAGGTGTTATTGTTGAATAATTACAATATTCTGTTCTTTCAAAGGTGGCTATTTCTTTTTTACCACGTGCAAATTCATTTAATAATTCAATTTCTGAAAATTGAATAAATAATACAGGCGTTCCAGCATGCGATATCATTGATGCATTGCTTGTATTAAATCCCAGTAATCGTGAAATATGGAAAGCAAGTGCTTCACGATGAACTTCTGTTTTTTTGACACTAACAAAACCGCCCTTAGGTAATTTGAGCATAGCATTAGGTTTTAGCTGCGATAAATATATCTTTTTTTCTCTCTCCAGTCTTTCAAGATCATTTTTGAATTTAATTAGTTCTAGCATAAATTGATCTAGAGAAATCAGGCTAACTTTTTTCGTAACACCAGTCATTTTTTTAGGAAGGATAAGATATTTTTGTGGCGGACCATCATGTTGTGGTATTTCTAATAGTTCAATCTCGTCATGACATAAATCCTGAATCTCTTTGAATTCTGTCGGAAGTATTACTTTGCGTGTTTGCTTCGTGCTATATGATAATAAATCAAGTTCTTGAACTGTTAGTTCAGGTTCTTTCGTTTCTGATTTTTGTTCTGATGATGAACCTGGTGTCATCATAAGAGTCGCCTCGTTTTGTCTCGTTATATAAAGCTCTTTATTTATAATTTTAGCACTTAATTTGAACGTGAATGGCTGATGAATTCTATTTCATTGATTAAAATAATTTTTTTCTTGTCCTTGATCTGGAATTGCTTCAGTATAATGGCCTTTTTGTTCATGGGATGGAGTAAGAATGAGGAAGAAATTTATAAATAAAATCTTGGGATTTGCGCTGCTGCTCGCTTTTATGGAAACTGCTCTTGCTGAAGTAACGAATGGTAATGTGCCGCCTGCTAAAGTTAACAATACAACTATCTCAAATAATCCGGTTGAAGCGCGTCTGCAACGAGAAGAAAAAGTCACGCCGAATTCATTTGCGATTGGACTTTATAAACCAAATTATTTATTACCATTTTATTATACGAGAATGCCATACAATTCAATTTATCGAGGTAATACGCCAGATAATGAATCGTTAAAGAAAACTGAAATCAAATATCAACTCAGTTTTAAAGTGCCAGTTTGGAAAAATATTTTTAACTATCCAGTGAGTTTGAATGCAGCTTATTCGCAATTATCCTATTGGCAAGCCTATAACAAGAGCGCGTTTTTTCGAGAAACAAATTATGAGCCAGAAATTTTTCTCTCGAGCGAACTTAATCATCATCTTTTTAAAAACTGGCGTTTTAATATATTTACACTGGGTGTAGTGCATCAATCCAATGGGTTGGGTGGTACTCTAGAAAGAAGTTGGAATCGTGCCTATATGGGCGCTGTTTTTTCTTCGGATCATTGGATAATTGGAATTAAGCCGTGGATAATTTTTCATGATAATACGTATGAACAGCAAAATCCGGATCTTTTTAAATATTTAGGCTATGAAGAAATTGCGATTGCCTATAAATATAATAATCAAGTCATCTCGCTGTTAACGCGCAATATGATTGAAACTGGCTTCAAACGATCCGCAGCCATTTTAAGTTGGAGTTTTCCATTAACCACTTACGTCAAAGGCTATGTACAAGTATTCAGTGGCTATGGCCAAAGCTTGATTGAATACAATCACAGAACCAATAGTTTTGGTTTGGGTGTTGCATTAAATGATTGGGTTTAAAGCGTATGGGCAGATCTCTGTGTCTGCCCGTACTCGATGTCTAAATCCAAAAACTTTTGTTTTTTCTCAGTAACATAATTTTTTAATACACTTATTTCGTTGCCACAGCGCGCTGCTTCATCAGAAAAATTCAAAATGTTTCTTAATTCAGGTTCAACCAGGTTCTTCAGAAAATTAATGACGTAAATGACATAGGCATCGCGCTGGTCTAAATTTAGAAAATTATTTTCATATCGATCCAGCGCGCGATAGGCGGCAATTAATAATTGCACGAGGTCAATAGAATCATGAATCGCTTTCGGTTCAGCCAATTTTCTTTTTAATGTATCGACTGCTTGAAGTGTTGTTTGACTGGCTTTATCTATTTCTACTGTCTCTGCAGGATCAACTTTCCAATATATTTTAATCGTTTGGTCGGCTATTAAAGTATAGATAATATCTAATAAATAGTTTGTGATGTAAATTTCCTGTAATTTATGTTGTTCCTCTTCATTTCGAAACTGTGTGACGAGACTCGGTATAATCCAATGCTTCTCCAGCTGACTTTTATCTTCCAGCGTTTTGGCGTTATTTAATTTTTCCAAAAAAAATGGACACATGATTTTTACCACCATTTCAAAGCGTAGCAATTTTTGCATCATAGTAAATACAGATTCATCTGATGTCAGATAGCCGCGGATTTCTGTTATCTTGTAAAGGCTCAGTTTTTCGAATAAAAAATTCGGATAAGAGGTTAGAATACATTGAGCTTGTAATGGATGATGGTCAAAGAGCGCTTGTAATAGTTTTTCAAGGGCGCGTTTTTGACAGGTTTTTTTTGTCTGTGAGTAAAACGTTATACAACTGGTTGATACGCTGATGGTATCGTTAGGATCAAGATAACGTAATAATTCAGTTTTCAACAAAAAATTCGGTAATAAGCCGTCTAAATGCATAGTGTGCCTCTTCATGATATTATTAGTGTATCTATTATCACTTTTTTGAAAAAAAATCATGGAAAAATACAGTGATCGCTACGAAGCTGGAAAAATTCTCGCAGAGCAATTAACTGCGTATGCTAAAAAGCCCAATGTGATTGTGCTGGCATTACCGCGTGGCGGTGTGCCAGTTGCCTATGAAATCGCTTCCGCATTAGCTGTCCCGCTTGATGTCTTCATTGTGCGAAAATTAGGTGTGCCCTGGCATGAAGAATTAGCAATGGGTGCTATCGCATCAGGTGGTGTGGTTGTATTAAATGAAAGTATTGTGCGTGATCTTGCAATTTCAAAAGCAGCATTAGATCAGGAAATTTTGGCTGAGAAACAAGAACTGGAACGACGTGAAATTGCTTATCGCGGTAATCGAAAAGTAATTGATTTCGCGAATAAGATAATAATTTTAGTTGATGATGGTATTGCAACGGGTGCGACCATGCGAGCGGCAATTAAAGCGCTGCGTTTGCAAAAACCCGCAAGCATTGTGATGGCAGTACCGGTGGCAGCTTGGGATACGTATACAGAAATGATGACATTAGTTGATAAAATTGTTTGTCCGCTTAAGCCGCATGATTTATCTGCCGTGGGTGCTTGGTATGATAATTTTGAGCAAACGACAGATGAGGAAGTGTTTGAGTTACTGTCTATGTCATCCTGAACGAAGTGAAGGATCTCCTTATATAGGGAGATCCTTCACTTCGTTCAGGATGACAAAGCGCGATCCTATTGCTGCTGCAAACCCGCCAAAACCCAGGTTGAATTGCCCGCATATTTTTTTTGTAAATGCCAAATTTCATTGATAGAAACAGGCGCTGCATTGACTTCTTCACGAACCAGCCCAGTAAAACGTACACTGGCAATTGTCGCGTGCGATTCAACGATAACATCAAGCAATTCAGCATCTAATTTAACAACCTCAGTGACATTCGTTATATCACCGCGTTCTTGCAGTTGCATTTGAATTTCACCAAAAATTTCTGGCGCTGTAAATTGACGTAGATCATCCAGATTTTTACTGTCGTAAGCCGCTTGCAAACGGATAAATTGTACTTTTGCTTCGCGTAAAAAAACGTCCGGCACAAAATCGGCGGGATAAGCAGTTGCTTTGTTATCAGTAAAAGGTGAGGTCGTTATCGCTGGCGTAAATTGAGAAATATTATTTTGAACATAATCTTCTCTCCCCATTTGCGTCGCCGCTGCTGGTCTAAACCGATTGCGAATTACATTCCAAATCATGAAAGCAATGCCAGCAAGCACCAGCCAAGAAAGTAAACCACTACCTAAACCATGTCCCATGAAAAGATAGGCTAACAAGCCACCTGCGGCGAGGCCTGCTAATGGGCCTAACCAGCGATTGGGTTGAAGGTTGTTTGCACCGGGAAAGGCTGGGCGACCTGGTTCAGTCGGTCTTGAAAAACTGCTGGAAGAGCGTTGATAACCAAAACTTCTGCCACCACCAAATCGTCTTGCATCTGCATCATTGATTAGCATTCCGATTGTTACAATAACCATCAGTAAAATTACAATAAATTTTCGCATAGTGAATACCTATAAATTTGTAGGCAGTACGATAACATTAAACGATTGAAGCATAAAGCGCCAAATAACCACCTCATTGTATTGGCAAAACTTTTAGCCTGGATGTTGCGGTATACTATATTTAAGGTGTTCTTCAGTGTGGAGTCTTTATGAATACGCAGTCTCCAGTGCTAATAGTTGGTGCTGGGCCTACCGGTTTGATGATGGCCTGTGAATTGGCACGCCATAAGATTCCTTTCACCATCATCGACAAAAAACCAGATCGTATTCGATCTTCCAACGCCACATGGATACAATCACGCACGCTAGAAATTTTTGATCAAATTGGCATTGCTTCTCGTTTTATTCGAGCAGGCCATCCTTGTCGCGCAATAAATTTATATATTGGTGGAAAACCGTTGGCGACAATTCCGTTACATCACATTGATTCTACCTATCCGTATATTTTGATGTTGCCGCAAAGTGATACGGAAAGATTTCTCACTGAGCGATTAAAAGAATTAAAGCATGACGTAGAGCGTTCGCAAGAATTAATTGATATAAAAATGGAAGATGACAATGTGATATCAACAATCAAAATGGCGGACGGAAAAACCAAAACCATTACGAGTCAGTGGGTCATCGCCTGTGATGGTTCGAACAGTATTATCCGTGATAAATGCCAAATCGTTTTTTCCGGCGAAGATTTGACGGAGCAGTTTGTGGTGGCTGATGCCAAAATTGATTCCTATATGTCAACGAATGAGGTTCACATTTTTTTTGATAAAGGAACTGTATTTGCTGCATCGCCATTAGGAGGGAGTCAATTTCGAATTGCTGCGAATATCCATCAAAATGCGCGTAGAAAAGTAATTTATGACAAGGAAGTGATTGATCTTGTGCAAGAGCGCGGACACGGTGTTTATTATATTAAAAATGTTTCGTGGGTTTCGCCTTTCTGGGCGCATGGAAGATGCGCTGAAAAATTACGGCACGGTTCAATTTTTTTAACAGGCGATGCTGCACACATTCATTCTCCGTCAGGCGGTCAAGGGATGAATACCGGAATACAAGACGCTTATAATTTGGCATGGAAACTTGCACTGGTTATTCAAGGCAAAGCGCAACCTTCTTTGCTCGATAGTTATGAGGCTGAACGCTATCCCGTCGTCAGTGAGTTAATCAAGCAAACAGAAACATACACTAAAATGACATTATTTGATAAATCATTTTTGACAAAATTACGTAAATTTTTTCATGAAATTGATGAACCCACGCTCGAGCAAATCAGTAATAAGTTAGCGCAGGTGAGTAATCAATATAAAAATAGTCCTATCATAAATTATCACGGTCTTAAAGAAGGTACGCGCGCACCGGATGTGCTGAAACTTTTTAGTAATTTGCGAAATAATCAGCATAATATTTTATTATTTACCGAGTCAGCTGATAAAGTTAAGCAATTGCAACAATGGGCTAACACAACGTATCCTGATCTAATTAAAATTCATGTTATTTCGAAACAACCAATAGCAAATGTAGAAAATAATATTGTCGATGCGGATGGCGTAATTTATAAAAAATATCAAGTGAGCAGCAATGAAGCCCTATTTATTATCCGTCCTGATGGTTATATCGGTTGTTCGGCAGAAGAGTGTGATCAATCCTATATTGATAGTTATCTGAATCAACTACTCAAGTAATCCTGGATTTAACATCCAACGAATTACCCAGCGCGCAGCTTCCATTTTTTCTAGACAGACCATGGTACCTGTTTTGAATAAGGCAACATCCTGGTTCTGAGTGCGCGTAGTCAGTTCGCTTACCAATAATCCCATGAATGGCATATGTCCGACGAATAGCGCATCGCCGTTTAATGAATTAATCATTTTTGCTACTGGTTGAACGGGCGCAAGTGGATCGAGTTCTGGAAGTGTTTCGGGTTCTGTTTCACTAGAAATAGCAGTTGCGATAATTGCAGCGGTTTCACGTGCGCGTAATTTTTCACTCTGAAAAATGGCTGAGACATGAATGTTTCGTTTAGCAATAAATTCAGCTAATCGACTGATTTCCTCATTGCCTGATTCACTGAGAGGCCGCTCATTATCAATACCGAGTGGCGCGCTATCACCATGTCTTAATAAATATATTTTCATGTTAAAATTCTCGACTGTTAAATTGCATAAGCAAGCTCAGCACCCAATCGCACATTATTTTTTATTAAAGCGATATTTGCTTTAATGCTATCACCTTGCGTGGTTTCTGCTAGTTCACTCAATAAAAAAGGTGTCAGCGCTTTGCCAGTAATATTTTTTTGTATTGCTTTTTGAATAGCGTTTTGAATAATAGGTTCAATCACCTCAGCAGTAATTGCAAATTCAGCTGGAATTGGATTGGTAATTAATACTCCCGATGATAGGCCCAATTGCCAATGCGTTTGTAACAAGCGCGTAAGCGCATCGATATCATTGACGGAAGAGGGAAGCAGGTGATTTGTTGTGTCCGTATAAAAAGCGGGTAGCACTTCTGTGCGATATCCCACAACAGGCACGCTGAGCGTTTCTAAAAATTCAAGTGTGCGCGGCAAATCTAAAATTGCTTTAGCGCCAGCACACACGACAGCAATTGGATTGCGTGCTAATTCAATTAAATCAGCTGAAACATCTTGATCATCACCGCGATGTACACCACCAATTCCGCCTGTCGCAAATATTTTTATACCCGCACGTGCCGCACAAAAAAGTGTAGCTGCGACGGTTGTGCCGGCAGTTAAGTTTTGGCTGAGAGCAAAAGCAAGATCACGACGACTGGCTTTGCAAACGTGTTTGTCGCGTGCTAAAACTTCTAATTCAGTTTCAGACAAGCCAATTTTAATTTTGCCATTCATGACAGCAATTGTTGCTGGCGTGACATGGTGTTCTCTTACAATTTTTTCAAGCATCAGTGCCGTTTCAACATTATGTGGATAGGGCAAACCATGCGAAATAATAGTCGATTCTAAAGCAAGAATAGGCATGTTATTTTTAATGGCATGTTTGACTTCATCTGAATATTCAAAAAACTGTAGCATGATGATTCTCTTTATTTCTTTGATTAATTAAATTAGCAATTGACATCACATCAGTTACTGTATGATTTGATTGTAAAGTGAGAGCGGCAGCTGCCGCGCCTGTTTGGCAAGCGGCTACTATATCGTTATTTTGTGTTAATTCAAATATAATTCCAGCCATAAATGCATCACCTGCACCACTGACATCAACAATGGAATCAACGGGCAGAGCGGGAAAATGTTTTTGATATGTTTCATTAACAATGACATAACCCAATTCACCTAAACTAATTACTACATTTTGCACGCCTTTCTTCAATAAAACTTCGCCTGCTTTGATGCAATCAGATGGTGATGTAACTGGCATGTCACTCAAGACCGCTGCTTCAGATCGATCTGGTTTAATTAGAAAAACACCTTTGAGCGATGCGGGAAGTTTTTTGGTTTTAGTAATGGAAACAGGATCGATGCACAAACATAATTGTTTTTCTTCAGAAATTTTAATTGCATGTAGTAACATGTCTGTTGTTAAGTTGGTGTCTATAAAAATAATGCTATCTTGGTTCCAAGCATTCCAAGCAGAAGTGAATTCAGCAATAGGAATGTTGTCATAAATTTCCATATCGGCTAAACCCATTTTCATTTCGCCTTGCGTATCTAAAATAGCATAATAACGCGCTGTCATTTTATTATCGAGAACGAGACTGTTTGTTGTATCAATCCCCGCATTTTGTGCGTGTGTTAATAATCGATAACCATCATTATCATTGCCTACTACACATTGCAAACTCACACTTTTTATTAAATAGGCAAGATTCAATGCAACATTGTGCGCAACACCACCCAGTGTGACTAACGATGTGATGGGATTCGATGTAAACAATTCAAGAGAATGAATTGTTTTTAATTTATAATCAATCGTTGCACCGCCTACGCAAAATATTTGTTTGGCTAGCATTTTTTATAAGCTACCGCGGTTGGGAACATTTTGTAATTATCATAAATAAATTCAATTTGCTCGAACCCAAGATTAGTTAATTGATGTCTGGTTAGTTCAGTTGATCGATAGCATTGAAATTTCGATGCAATGATATCAACGAAAAGAATTTTTTGTAACATTAAATCTTCCATGTTGACAGCAGACAAATTCCATTCACATTGATTGGTCAGAGTCGGTGGTGGTGTTAAAAAACTTGTAACTAATTTTCCGCCTGGTTTTAATGCACGATGAAATTGTTGAAACAGCTCAAATACTTTTGCATCATCTTGTTCGTAAATCGTTAAACCATTACTTGAAATCAAATCAAACTCATCATGAAAATGTAACTGCCAGGCATCTTGTTGAAATAATTTGACGAAGGGCAGTAAACCTTTTTGTTCAGCAAGCATGCGAGCATCTTGAAAAACCGTGGCATCATAATCAATACCAATAAGCTCAATCTGCTTAATATGATTAAAATCCAGATATAACAATTCATTCAACATGCCGCAAGGAATGCTAGCTAATTTTGCATTCTCTTTAACTTGTTTTTGAATCTCGTTAAGAAAAATCTGAAAGCGTTGTTGTGTTGCAAGCATCAGCGGTGCTTTTTCTAAGACAAAACGTTCCATTTGCGATAAAGGTTCACCTCGATTATTTAAGCCAGTTTGCTTACCAAACCAGGGGTGGGTCAGCATGTAATGAGTCCAATAGCCATTGATACCCTGATTTTGCAGTAAATAACGCCCAAAATCGAATTGGGATAATTCATTGATTAATTCAATTTGGCGTTGTTTGGATACATAGGGTTTATCAACTAATTGACTCATCAATGCTTCAATTTTTAGGGGGGAAACTGCATGTGATAACAGGCGTTCTTGCTCAATGGTATTTGTCATCTTGATAATCCTTTAATTTGGTAACGAATTGTCGTATAGATTTTTTATTTGTGCAATAATAATTGCTAGATTGATAGGGAGATTAATCGTATGGAAGCACATAAGATTATAATGGCTTTAGTTATTCTAAACTTCGCATTCTTCTCGTCTCATAATCTATTGGCAAGAACAGAGCATCATCATGTTGAAGCGAAGCCTGAAAAAACAACTGATGAGCATCCTGCCGCGAAGACGGATGATAAAACAAAACCTAAATCAGCAACCAAAGAAGCAACCAAAGAAGCAATTAAAGAAGCCAAACCGGTAACCACAAAACATGTTAAACAAGCTCAGCCATCGACTAAAATTGAAAAACCACTCACCCAAGACAGCGCAAAAACAATTGCAGATAATCTCCCTGGTTATTTAAATGATTGGATGAAATATTTAAACAAAAAATGCGAAGGTGATTGTACATTATCATATGCAGATGTATTAAAACTGATAGAGGATCCAACTATTCAAGGTCAGCAAGCGGCGGTCCTGGGCGCGATCGTTACCCAAATGAATAATAAAGATTCTAAAACAGTTAAATATTCTCTGAAAGAATTACAAAAAATGTTTAACTCGAATGAAAATATTTATTCTTGGTATTATGGAACAGCAATACAAAATATTAACGGAGTAAGAGCGTTAACAGGTCCGCAAGATAAATTGTTTGGCCCAACGGGAGAATTATCCAGCTCAACTAAAATAATTCAGAATGCCATCAACGATTGTTTTATTCTTTCAGCAATTAATGGCGTGTTGCATTTACCGGGAGGACCTCAAACATTACAAAATATGATTTCACGTGTGCCTGGAAAAAATGATGAATTTATTGTGACTTTGCCAGGCGATCCAAAAAGTATTCATGTAAAATTAACACCAGCAAAATTAGCAATGTATAGTAATCTTCCCGCAGGTGGTGAATGGTTGGCTGTATTAAGTGATGCTGAAGCAAAAGCGCGTAGAGAAAATCCTGAATATGGAATTTTTCAAGGGGGATTTCAAACCCAAACGTTACATCTTTTGACAGGCGTCAGTTATAAAAATACTGCGTTATCACCTTTTACCGCTAGTCAAGTTACCACGCTAAAAGGTCTCACGAAAGAACAATGGAATGCTTTAGAAAATTTATCGAGCGCACAACTCGCATTGCTGAGTACGTTGACTCCAAAACAATTGCAAGACACATTAAGTAAAGATCAATTAAAAGCATTTGAAGAATTGACAGCAGAACAATTAAAACAACTACAGGCAATGTCGTCTGCACAATGGAGTGAATTAGGTACGTTGATTTACAATAATGCTGGAAAAGTTGATCTTAAATTATTACGAACACTTGAGCCGGTTTCACAAGCGGCATTAACCAAGCAAGTTGAAGCTGATCTAAACACTGCGTTAAATGTAAGTAAACCACCGCAAATTGTGGGCATTGAAACAAATGAACATGATCTCACTGTATTTGCGTATGACAGCGCGACGCAAACATTAACAATAAAAAATCCGTGGGGTGTGAGTGGTTGGTATAACCCTGTGACAGGCGGCGGTCCTGATAATACAAAACCGGGAACCACACCGCCCTGGTTTGACATGCGGCATGGGATTTTCAAAGTACAACTTTCGCAATTGGTCGAAAGTAATTTTGTGACAATCACATTACCAAAAGATATTGGAAAAGAAATCAAAATGTCGAGCGCACAAACGATTATTGATGAAGCAAAAAAATTAACTCCAGAGCAGAAAGCACAAATCCAAATAATAGTAGATAAAGCCCAAGCAAATATGGATAAAGTTGCAGCCTATCAAGAAGAAATTAAAGAAACTCAACTCAGTTGCCAACAAGCTAACTCGAATGCAGAATGTCAAAAAAAATTAAATGATCTGTCGGAAAAAATAAATAAAGCGAAGACGGATATGCAAAATGCTATTAAAGAAATATCCAATGCAATGAATGGTGCGAAGGACTGAGTATGAAGTTATTGCGTATTCTATCTGGTTTGGCGATTGGTTTGGTTGGCTATTCCGCCTATGGTTCTGAACTGAATAATTATTCGGGCGAATTTCATTTGGACCAGTCAAAAAATATTTACTTTGATGAATATTCTTCGAATAGTTATTCGTTGCAACTTTTAAAAGATAAAACTAAGTTTGCTAATCAAGATGTTATACTGGGTGGCTCAGCAGAGCTTGATTTTCAACATTGGCAAGGTGATCAAGTATTTCTTACACCGCCGCCACCGTTATTTTATCAGGTAGGAACACAAGTTTATTTTACCCAAGCACAATTTGATGCGATGAGTAATTTAAATAATAATTGGCTGACAAGTTTTATATCGCTTACTGATGGCCACATTGGTCAAAATGGCTCTAATGGTAATAATGTATATTTATCCCATGCATTTTTATTGTTTGGAAATTTAGATAAAACGCCTATTTATATCACGTTAGGTATTAGTGATATTTCTTTCGGAGTTTTTAATGGGATTGGCGGATGGGATTCGCCACTGACATCCAGTTATTTTGAGCCTGCGCAATCACCACAAGCAAGTATTGGATTTTATAAAAATAATTTTAATGCAAGCGCTACAACATATGAAGATCAAACCAATTTTGCTCACCATAATGTTTACAGTCTTTATTATAACAACACCATTAAATCGCTTAGTTATGGATTTGGTGTTGGGTATTTAACTCATTTAGCTTCAAACTCAACTGGAATCGCTTTTAATTCACAAAAAAAGCAACAGGGTCTTATAGCTTTTAATCTTGGAAATATCTGGGATTATTCTGTGAATATGGGTTATGGTCCTTTTGCATTCACTGCAGAATATATCAATGGTTCAAATGAAGTGGGCGTGAATAACGGTCTTCCTAAATCGCTTGCGGAAACTATTTCATATACGCGTGCAATTTATGGTAAAGATACAACGTTTGGCATTGGGTATAGTAATTCAATCCACTTAAATAATATTCCAACTGGATTAGAAGGGCAGGATACAGAATTATCTGCTACAGCAGGTATTAAAAATCGTTGGGTGTTCGCGATAACTCGACCGATTATTTCTGATGCTTTTCAATTATCGCTGAGTACCGAAAAAGATCGGCTTTATTCCGCTGATACAACTTACACTTACACATTGGATTTAATGGCATATTTATGAAGGAGGCTGACATATGTTTCGTTTTTTCATCATAATCTTATTTTTTTTATTTTCTCAAGCAACATTTGCAAATGATAAAATCAATATTCCGATACTTTGTTATCATAATTTCAATCCAACCAAACCAGGCAGCATGAATCTCACGCCGAAGCGCTTTGAAGAACAAATAAAATGGTTAAAAGACAATGGATTTACTATTATTCCGCTTACTGAAGCAGTTGAATATTTACAAGGTACACGTGATTCATTACCGAAGAAAGCGGTTGTGATTACCAATGATGATGGTTGGCAGTCAGTTTATAATTACATGGTTCCGATTGTAAAAAAATATAATTTTCCCGTTACATTATTTATTTATCCAGAAACTATTTCTGCTGGGAAAAATGCGTTGACTTGGGAAGAATTACAAAAATTACAGGCAACAGGACTTTTTGATATACAAAGTCATACTTACGACCATCCTAATTTTAAGCAAATGAAAAAACACCTATCTGCAGCGAGTTATGAAAAATATGTGGATATGCAATTGGTGAAACCAAAACAAATATTAGAAGAAAAGATGGGTAAAAAAATAGTTTTATTAGCATGGCCATTTGGAATTTATGATCCTTATTTAGAAAAAGAAGCAAAAGCTGCGGGTTATACGATGGCATTCAGCATTGATGCGAGAACTGCAAATCGAAATTATCGACCCATGGCACAACCACGGTTTATGATTGTTGCAGATCAATCAATGAAAACATTTGCGGCTATTGTGAATGGTGCGAATAGTACATCAACTGCGGACAAAGGGAAAAAATAAGTTATTACGAATGGCAGCAGACGCTATTATTTGTTGGATTTTTTCTCAATCCTTGATATATAGTAGCGTCTCGTATTTGAGTCGTTAAGTGAGAAGATATGGCAGGACATAGTAAGTGGGCTAACATTAAGCGTCATAAATCCAAGCAAGATGCAATCCGCGGCAAGATCTATACCAAACTGATTCGTGAAGTGACCGTTGCTGCTAAATTAGGTGGCGGCAGTCCGGACGATAATCCGCGTCTTAGAACCGCTGTTGATAAAGCGCTAGGTGCAAACATGTCACGAGATGTGATTGATCGCGCAATCAAGCGTGGTGCAGGAGGTATAGAAGGCGTTGATGTTGAAGAAATTCGTTATGAAGGTTACGGTCCTGGCGGTGTTGCCATGATGGTAGATTGCATGACAAATAATCGTAATCGAACGGTTGCCGATGTGCGTCACGCTTTTACTAAATGTGGTGGCAATTTAGGGACTGATGGTTCAGTTGCCTATTTATTTCAGAAAACGGGCCAATTAACATTTTCACCTGATGTGGATGAAGAGCGTGTAATGGAGCTTGCGTTAGAAGTGGGTGCTGATGATGTTCTTGTGAATACGGATAAAAGTATTGATGTTACGACGTCACCTGATCTCTTTCTCTCGATAAAAAATGCCATGCAACAGGCTGGACTGCAACCAGCGGAAGCGAATGTCACTATGGTTGCT
This sequence comes from uncultured Coxiellaceae bacterium, assembly GCA_964489265.1. Lineage (GTDB taxonomy): Bacteria > Pseudomonadota > Gammaproteobacteria > DSM-16500 > DSM-16500 > CAYRUP01. The sequence goes on along the minus strand of CAZAXX010000031.1, from coordinate 5,181 downwards.
GCAACGAATGTGTCTATCACAGATAAAGAAACAGCGGAAAAAATTATTCGTCTCGTAGAGATGCTGGAAGATTTGGATGATGTTCAGGAAGTGTATTCTAATGCAGATATTTCTGAACAGATTATTGCAGAAATAGAATAAGGCTTGTCATCCTGAACGCCGGCCCCTACGTACCGCGCTTTATGCGCGGTATCCACTGTGGAACTTGGATCCCGCGAACAAGTCGCGGGACGTAGGTGGGCGCAGGAGACAAAAGCGTTAACCAATCGGACGCAACGTAATCACAACACGGCGATTCATAGCGCGACCTTGTTCAGTTGCATTGGAAGCCATTGGATTACGCTTTCCTCTACCATCGGTAAAGATACGGCTAGGTGCGACGCCTTGCGAAATCAAATATGCGCCAACACTTGCTGCGCGTTTTTCTGATAATGTTTGGTTGTAAGCATCATTGCCAACATTGTCAGTGAAACCTGTAATCATGACATTGGTTCGGTCATATTTTCTAAGTACGATTGCAACGGAATCCAGGACTGGATAGTAGCCTGTACGTATGTCATATTGACCGGTTTTAAAGGTCACATCCGATGCCATAATTAATTGAATATAATGACCTTGTTGCTGAACCTGCACACCAGTACCTTGTAATTGCTGACGGAGTTCGGCATTTTCTTTATCCATCGAATTACCTATCAATCCACCTGCGACAGCACCGACTGCACCACCAATTAATGCACCGCGACCACCGCCTGCAATAGCACCCACAGCAGCGCCGCCTAATGCGCCGATACCCGTTCCAATGCTAGCTTCGCTTGTTTGTTGTTGGCCTGTGTATGGATTTATTGTGCTGCAACCGCTGAGTCCCAATACCATGCCCACACCTAGAACCGCTAAAATACGCTTATTTTTACTGATTAATTTCATATAATAATTCTCCCAAAGAGTAAGGCCAGTAGCGTATCATGAAATAGCTGAATTAAAAAAGTAGGATTTATGAGCAAAGCATTTACCAAAGAAAGTGATGATGAAGAAGAGCCTGAAAAAAGCGATACATTTCCACTTAATGTAAAAAATTATGTAACGCCAAATGGCTATGCTGATTTGCAAAATGAATTACGTTTTTTATTAAAAGAAGAGCGTCCAAAAATTGTCGAAACAGTGAGTTGGGCGGCTGGGAATGGCGATCGTTCGGAGAATGGTGATTATATCTATGGTAAAAAACGCTTACGCGAAATTGATCGACGCGTACGGTACTTAACAAAAAGAATCGAAAATGCAGAAGTTGTTGATCCCAAACTTCAACAACATCTCACGCAAGTTTTTTTTGGCGCGACGGTGACTTATTTGCAAAAAGATGGCAAGAAAAAAACTGTCAAATTAGTAGGATTTGATGAAGCGGATTTAAATAAAAATAAAATTAGCTGGCTTTCGCCTGTTGCAAAAAGTTTATTGAAAGCGCATGTGGGTGATGTCGTTGAATTTCGCACACCGTCTGGGATCGAAAGATTGGAAGTGCTAGCGATAAAATATGAAATAGGTTTGTAGTGTTTGTCATCCTGAACGAAGTGAAGGATGACAAAAACCAAGTAACTACAACGCCGAATTCTCATACGCATGATACAATCCTTGTAATACCAAATCAGGAAGTAACACATCAAATAATGATTTATCTTTAAAAAGCTGCGAAAAACCACCTGTACCAATCACCGTAACAGCTTCGTTAGGAAAAATATTTTTTTTGTATTCACTGATAATTTCTTTGAGCGCGCCAAATTGCCCGTAAAAAAGTCCAGCTTGTATGCTTTCCCGTGTTGTGCGCCCTAAACATGCTTCCGGTTCTTCAATATCAACAGACATTAATTTTGCTGTGTTGGAACGTAACGCTTCCATACCAAGTCGCATACCAGGCAAAATGGTTCCACCTAAATAATCACGTTTTTTGCTAACAGCGCACACGGTTGTTGCAGTGCCCATATCAATAATAATAATATTTTTATTCGGAAAAACACTGACTGCGCCAATTGCATTGGCAATTCGATCTGCGCCGACTTCTTTAGGATTTTTATATTTGATATTTAAGCCAGTTTTAACACCCGTTTGTAAAATAAAAACGGAAGAATTTAGATAAGCTGAAATAGTATGCTTAATCGTGAAATCACAATTTGGCACAACAGAACTGATGGCAGTTGCTGAAATATCATTTTGATTGATTTTATTTATTTGTAAAATATTAATTAAAAAAATTCCAAATTGATCTGATGTTCCAATCAAATGAGTTGCATACCGAAAACGCGTTAATAACTTTTCCTGGTTAAATACACCACCTAAAATATGGGTATTACCGACGTCTAAGCAAAGTAGCATGGTTGGCTCCTAATGTTCGAGATCAATCACGATAGGTTCTAATGTGTTTGATTCATCAATTGTGGCATAACAAATAATAAAAATTTTATCACCAATTTCCGCTTTGCGCGCGGCTGCGCCATTTAAACTAAATATTTTACTGCCAGCTTTTCCCTTGATGGCATATGTCTCAAGCCGTTCGCCATTATTTAAATTGACGACTTGGACTTTTTCATTTTCACGAATATTGGCTCGCTTCATGATCTCTTCATCGATTGTGATTGAACCTACATAAAAAAGTTCTTTGTTGGTAATCGTTGCATAAGCTATTTTTGATTTTAAAACTGTAATTAACATGAAACTATCCTATTATTTGAATATTGTCGATCAAGCGTACATCATCAAGCCACACAGCAGCTAAACGACGCTGCCATTTTTCTGCGATATAATCTACTTTAAAACCGAGAGAGTATAATTTCTCTGTGATTTGTTCAAGACTCAGTGTGCTATTTAATAATTCCGGGATGCATTTTGCTTTTTCACGCTGTTCTGCATTCAATCTGGAATTTCTTGAGCTTAAAGCAACACCATCTTCAGCGCGAATTGTTTCACAACCGATAATTTCTGTCGTTAAAAATAATGCAGCAGCCATTTTTTTTACGAGTAATAATTGCTGATAATCTTTTTCCCCAAAATATGCACGGGTTGCTTGCATCAAATTTAATAATTTTAAAACGACAGTTAGCATGCCAGTAAAATGTCCTGGGCGATATGCGCCCTCTAAATCTGAACTTAATTCTGTTTCATTTACTTGAATTTGATAATTATCAAAATATATTTCTTTAGGATCAGGTAAAAAAACATAATCAACTTTAGATAGTTCTAATTTAGCAAGATCATCTTCAACAGTTCTTGGATAACGATCAAAATCACTGGCTTGATTAAACTGCGTTGGATTGACAAAAATGCTGACAATAGTAATTTCATTTTCGCTTTTAGAGCGTTCACATAAGCTTAAATGTCCTTGATGTAAATTGCCCATCGTAGGAATAAATCCTATGGTTTTATTTAGCAAATTTTTTCTTGTGCTTTGCCAAGCGCTTAGACTAGTAACAATGTTCATTTTGAGGGTACTCACAATTTTTTACTTCGTTAACATAATTTTCAATACCAGTTGCAAGATGCGTTAATCCATCCACGTAAACTTTAAGAAATTTAGGTTTGAATTCATTCTGCAAGCCGAGTAAATCTTGCCAAACTAAGACTTGCCCATCGGTATATGGACCTGCCCCAATGCCAATGATTGGTATAATGAGCGATTGCGTAATTTTTTTAGCTAATTCAGTTGGCACACACTCCAAGACGATAGAAAAACAACCGGCGTCTTGTAGTGCAGAGGCTTGTTCATATAATTGGTTTGCGCTCTCATCGGTTTTACCCTGAACTTTAAGGCCACCCAATATGTTAATTGATTGTGGTGTTAAACCTAAATGTCCCATGACGGGAATGCCAGATTCAGTTAAATGGCGAATGAGTTTTATATTCCCGAGAGCACCTTCTAGCTTTACTGCATGCGCACCTGCTTTCATTAAATCATGTGCGGCTGAAACACTTTTACTAATTGATTTGCGATAACTTAAAAATGGCAAATCACCAATAATAAATTTATTATCGGCACCCCGACTCACTGCAGCCGTGTGCATGCTCATCATTTGTAGTGTGGCTGAAATAGTATCTTTGAATCCATACATTGTCATCGCCAGACTATCACCTACTAAAATACAATCAACCGACGTTCTTGCTAAAATACGGGCGCTGGTATAGTCATAACAAGTAATCATGCTGATTTTCTCGTTATTTTCTTTCTTTTTAGCAAAATCTAAAATGTTCATTCGTTCCCCTTGCTATTTTCCAGTTGGTAACATTCAACGAAACTCTGATAAATTTTCTGAAAAGAATCTGCGGTCAAAGCCGAGATATTTTTTGCAATTGTATTTTTATCATCGCGCACGAGCGGGCCTGTAAGAGCTGATGGATAATGATCAAGTAGATTTTGTGTCTGTTGTAATAAATAAGGGTGAGCGACGTTAGCAGGTATATTAAATTCTTTTTCAAAACTCGCGAATAATTTTTGCCACAACATGCAACTGAAATTTCCACTGAGTACGCATAAGGCATGATATTTATCTTTTAATTTTTTCGGCAAACGTACATGCGTATTCGGCACTCCAGGCAGTAACTGATCAAATGCTGGTGCATCTTCATCAATAACAAAATGGATCGAAGAGTAGCGCTCGATAGAATATAAATCCTGGCTAAAAGTCATCAGTGGATGAGCGCCAAATGCTTTTTCTATGACTAAGCTGCCTGAAAAATGAATGCAATAAGCTGTCGTATCGGTTAGATTTTCTATGATGAAGGATTCAATCGCATCATCACGAATCAAAATTAAAATGTGCGTGCTGCGTTTTACTTGTTGATTTAATTCAGCGATTGGATGATTACGATGCCACACAGAAAAAGAAATATTTAAGCTTGAAAAATAATGTTGAAAATGGCGGGACACGCGGCCATTGCCTATCAATAAATAATGAGGTACTTGTCTCATGGTCAAGTCCTAATGCATAAAAATGTTAAATGTCGATGTCTCTGCTTGAATGCTCATAGTCAGATCGTGGGCTAATTTATCGAATTAACTAGTGAAAAGCAACTGTTGAAAGAATTATAATATTGTAAAGCTGCGTCATAGCGAGCATAAGCGAAGCAAGAATATTTTCACCCTACGTCCCGCGGCTTGTCCGCGGGATCCAGGGACAGGATGTTTTACTCTGGATCCCG
>CAZAXX010000030.1:0-26735 GCA_964489265.1 uncultured Coxiellaceae bacterium | reverse complement strand
CACCACCGGATTTTGAGTCCGGCGCGTCTACCAGTTCCGCCATCCCGGCAACCATTGAAGAGCGGAGAGTATACCAAAGATTTTTCTGACGTCAATTAGGATTTCATTATCGAAACATAACCGTCGTCACAACCGGAGGGGGCGGAACGCAATCCGCTTTTGTTACATCTTCCCACGGAGAAGATGAAAACTGCTGCGCGCTGGGACCGTCTTCTGATCCAGGTGGATTGGACTTCTTCACGGGAATTGGTTGCGAAGATTTGCGTGCGGGCAACACTGGAGGCAGAATTGAATAAGGATTTTCTACAAATTGTTTATACGTTACATTATGCGCGTTATGCATACAGTTGCTTAAATAAGTCTCCAATGAATGAGAACGCGCCTCAGTCTTACGCCTCATTCTAAATTTCACATAATCGACCGACTCTGAAAACGTGAGAGGCGGTTCATTGCGATTGAAATAATTAATGAGGTCATCTGCGCGATGCGAACCATCTTTTTTATGATGAACATTTCTGCTGAAAAATGATTTCTCTGGCGCATCTAAATTATCATAATAAAGCTCACAGGCATCCAAAATATGTTGTCGCAAAATAGCAACTTTAGCAGCTTCCCTTGGATCGCTCGGCACCTGAACAGGATCATTGCTTTGATTAGTAAATTGTAAATGTAAATTTTTCATTGCAGCAAACTCTGGATTTTTCGTCGCGTAATAATCAAAAGTGATTTTTTTATTCGGATCATTTTTGCAGTATTTCACACTCACGAAACCATTGTTTTTCATGAAACAAGGAAAATTTTTGCGATTGGTAAAAACATGTCGATCATGTGGGTTACCGCCACCCCCACCTGATAAGACCTGACACAAACCATCCGGTTTTTGTTCATTATAATAAGCCATCGCGTGCGTATGCGCAGAAAAAACTGTGTCGAAGTGCAAGCCTTGTGCTTTTAAAATTTGACGTAACAAATCGTTATAATTTCCAGTGAAATTGAGAGGCGGCGATTTTAATCTTTGCAGTTCCTCATTAGACAAATAAAGATATGCATCATCTTCAGTGACTCTTTTATCCATCGTATGCAAAGGATGATGTAAAAATAAAAACTTGAGACTCTCAGGATTTTCTTTTGCGACTCTCGCCAACCAATTTGCCTGATTATTCGGATTTTTTTCATCAGGACCACCGGGAAGTGCATTTAAAAAATCTTTGGCATAGGTTGATGAATCGATGAAAAATAGTTGCGTATCTCTTTCCGATTTGTCCGGATTGCCAGGTAGCGTGGCAGAGTAATAAAGTCGCGGCATATTCCATTTTTGCAATGTTGCCAACTCAAGTTCTTTTGCAGCATATTTTTTTATTTTAGCTTCCGATACAACACCGCGTTCTAAATATGTATGTTTAACTTGTGCAGCGATGAGTGCATCTGTGCGCACATCACCATTTTTATATCCCCGAAATCGTCGAAAATTTCGATCATGATTGCCACCGATGACAAAACAAGGAATGCCTTGCGTTTCTAGCAACTCTTTGGCTGCATACATATCATAAAAATTAGTTTTAAAAGCAGGATCATTTTCCGAAGTGACGCCAGCATCATAAAAATTATCGCCTAAAATGACGATGAATTTAGGCTTTTTCCTGGTTCCCGCTGCAATTTGCTCCATCAACTCAGCTACATCTTTTTGTGCTGAACTACCATAGCCCGCGCAACCGAGCACGTAAAAACAAACCTCGGATGAATCTTCTTTTTCTTCTGTGGAAGCAGGTGCGTCTTTGAAAAGATAATCACGCGGATCATGCAGCAGCTCGTCCAGCGTTAGGTCGGGCACTGTTGTTTTTGGATTTAATTCCTTTAATTCCGTGAGGTTAGCTCGAGACTGAGCTTTGGCTTGATGAAATATTGCGAACATTATTTTATATTTTAATTTAAGATGAGTGCCCGTATCTTATAGCAAAATACTTAACGCACGCTTAAGAGCGACCCATTAAAATATTTCGAGTGGATCAACATCCAGAGACCAACGCACGCGTTGTTTAATAGGAATATTTTCAAGAAGAGGCATTAATTTTTTGAGTAACTGCTGAAGCTCCTGACGATGCTTTGCTTGCAGTAATAATTGCACGCGATAACGACCCGCGCGACGCGGCATGGGTGCCGCAAGTGGGCCCATAATTTGTATGCTCTTATTTTTATTATCAATTTGATTTTTAACTTGTTGCAAAAATTCATTCGCCTGTTCAAATTGATGCGCTTCCGCGCGAAATAAAGCGAAGAAAGCAAAAGGCGGTAATTCTGCCTGGTTACGCTCTTTCAACAACGTCGTGGAAAACGGTTGATAACCTTGCTTAAGCAACTGATGCAACAAAGGATGATCTGGATGTCGTGTTTGAATCAGCACTTTCCCTGCTTTTTCATCGCGTCCGGCACGGCCCGCCACTTGCAACAACAATTGTCCCATGCGTTCCAGCGCACGAAAATCCGCGCTGAAAAAACCACTGTCTGCATCGATAATTGCAACCAGCGTCACGTTTGGAAAATGATGTCCTTTCGCCAACATTTGTGTGCCAATCAAAATTTGATGCTCGCCATTTTGAATGCGCGTTAATACATTTTCCATCGAACCTTTACGTCGTGTGCTATCACGATCAATGCGCGCGATAGAATAATTTGCAAAATGTGTTGCTAATATTTTTTCAATCCGCTCAGTGCCTTGTCCCACTGCATGCAAATCCAGCGCGCCACAATTTTCACATTTTTTTACTAAATTTTTTTGTGCATCGCAATGATGACAATGCAACCGCGCTGTTTTGAAATGATAAGTCATGCGCACATCACAACGCTTGCATTTCACCATCCAGCCACACGCATCACAAAGCAACATCGGTGCAAAACCGCGGCGATTTAAAAACAACATGACTTGATCGCCATTTTCCAAATGCTGTTTCATTTCAGTTAATAAGGATTGCGACAACCCTTGTTCTAATTGCACGTGCCGAATATCTAACATGTGAAACTGCGGTAAGCTTGCATTGCCCGCGCGTGTTTTTAAACATAAATATTCATAGCGTTTTTGTTCTGCATTATGCAGTGTTTCTAGTGAAGGTGTCGCTGAACCCAGCACAATCGGAATGTGATTCAAGTGCGCACGCATGATCGCAACATCACGCGCATGATAACGAAAACTATCTTGTTGCTTGAAAGATAAATCGTGTTCTTCATCAACAATAATCAAACCTAAATTTGCAAATGGTGTAAAGACGGCGGAACGAGTGCCAATAATAATTTTTGCTTCGCCAGATTTTGCCTGTAACCAGGCTTGAAAACGTTGTTTTTCTGTCATTGCAGAATGCAGCGCAATCACAGGCACAGCAAAGCGTGTGCGGAAACGTTCAATCGCTTGTGGTGTTAAACCAATTTCAGGCACGAGAATTAAAACTTGTTTTTGTTGTTGTAAAACATCCGCAATTGTTTGCAAATAAACTTCTGTTTTGCCGCTGCCCGTGACGCCATCCAGCAAAAAAACCTTAAATTCATGCAAGCCAGCTCGAATGGCTGTCAAGGCAGTGGCTTGATCTTCATTCAGGGTGAGTGGAGCTCCCGTACCTGCGTTTTTTTCTATGACCAGTTTTTTTGCGCGCGGAAGCGTTGCTGCCTTGCCTTGCCGTAACCAGGCAGGTAACACCCCCAGCAATACTTCGCCAATCGGATAATGATAATAATCCGCCGCCCAGGTCGCTAATTGTAAAATATCGGCGGGAATAACTGGCTCGTCATCGAGCACTTCAATGATAGGTTTTAGTTTATCCTGAGCAATAGTCGATTCAGCAACCAACCCCATAAACACACCGACTAACTCCCTCTTTTGAAAGGGAATACGCACTCGGACACCGGGAGAAAGTCGCGTCGAATCAATATCCGCTGATAGGAGATACTCAAAATAGCGCCGCAATGGCACACTTGCTGCAATGTGGAGAATTTTCATATTTTTCTTTAACATAATGAACGTACTGTAATGCAAAATATTCTTATATGATATAATTTTAAATAATCACAACGAGAGTTTACGGGGTTTTTTATGGCGATTGCTGAAAATGATCTTCAAAAAGTACTAGAAGAACTATTTGAACTTCTTAAAGAAAAAGGCTATTTAGATGGCCTGGATACTGGAGGCGATTTCAAAAAGAATGTCGTTGAAGGTCTGATGAAAACCATGAAAGAAAGCGGCTTAGATAATAGTGATATTAAAGATCCGCAATTCGCTATCAAATTATGCGTAAGCATTGTTAATCAATCCGTGATGGAAAAGTATCATCCTACCCTGACTCCGGAGCCGGGCCAGGAAAACAAGGAAATCAAGCAAGGCATGGAACGCAAACACCCTAATCCGGCTGAACAAGTCAGACTTAAAAATCAAATGCAGGAAAGATTAAAACTTTTATTAGATGATGTATTTCCAGAAAATACAAAAGCTAAATCACCACGCCCAGAACCAGGTAAACCTAAAAACAATGATGATCTTGCAGAAGATCTCGCTAAAGATGGCGCAAGAAATTATTCGCGAGCTTCCGCACCCAGACCTAAAGAAGAAGAGAATGAAATAGCTCAGGTAGTGATTAGAGATGCGACTGGAACAGTTCTCGCTGTCGAACCCAACGTATATGCTGCTGCTAATCGTGCTGTAGAAACCATTGAAACATTGCGACAAAATAATGAAAAAGCAGGCACAGGATTAGTTGCTGGCGTTAAAGATCAGTTAGATACCGAAAAGGCTGGATTATTTGATCACGTAATAAAAGAATTAGATAAACCAGGTCTTTCTTACCAATCATCAGCGAAAACAACTTTGACTCCTCCACTTAGTAAAAGTTAAAAAAATTTAAATTAAAACAGGCCAACATGGACGTCATCCAACAATTTACACAAATCATCAACGACATTCCTTTCAATCGCATTCTGGGTTTAAAACTCAATGCGATTGAATCTGATCACATCGTCATGAGTTTTGACATGACGCATGATCTCATCGGAAATTTCATGCATGGCATTTTGCATGGCGGTGTGATTTCTGCAGTGCTTGATATGACTGGCGGAACAGCAGCGATGCATTCTGCAATTCAAAAACGCGCGGGAAAAAGTTTGCAGGAATTGGCGAGTTTGCTTAGTAAAGCAAGCACGGTGAGCATGCATGTTGATTATATTCAGCCTGGAAAAGGCCAGCATTTTGTTGCGAAAGCGTGGGTGCAGCATAGTGGAAATAAAATTACGTTTACGCGGATGGAATTGCGGAATCAGGAAAATGTGTTGATTGCGGCAGGAACAGCGACTTATATGGTTGGGTAAAAAACTAATCCTACCCCGCCGTACAGCAGCTAATACATTGAAAATTCTAACCCTATTTTTATCACCCAAATCTCTCAAATCTTAAACTATAATAATATATATACCCTTCCTGAGGTATCTCAATGACTTCCATAGTCACATTAATGGATGAGCTGGGTTATCCAAGAAATCCAGATGGGGTTTGTAAGGGAATAGCGTTGATGGCAGAAAGAGCCCGTCGCTGTGGTCAATACGATATATTTAAAGAAAGAATGTTATATCTTATCAATTTAAAAGAAGGCACTTTAGCCGACAAAGTTGCTGCGGCCAAACAACATTACATTGATATTCTTGCTGCAAAAAAAGAAAAAAACCCAAGACAGAATAAAGAAAAAAAACAACGTCCTCCTGAAACATTCACTCCACCTCCTCCTGCCAACGTATTTCAGAAAGCATGGACTGGCGGTGCATCACTTGCTTTTGCATCATTGACGGGTACCTTATCAGAGGAAGAAAAAAGACTTTTAGATATAGATGCTTTTTTCTATCAAATTTGGGCGCATTTTCTACCTGCTTCCATTCAAACAACATTAGAAATAGGAGGCACTCCCTTAAATCAAAACGACACATACGAAATTGAAAAATGGATCTATGATGTTGACAGCCCAGATCCAAGATTATCTCCTTTGCCAATCCCTGAAGAATTCGCACTATTTACTCTACCTAGAAAAAATGATGCCGCTGAACAAACCGACTATCTCAAAGTTTTTTTACAAACGATTGAAGCAGATCCGTTAGGTTCATCTGTTGGTTTAACTATTAGTTCTTATACCCATGAAGTACATATTTTTTATCAAAACAATGTTTGGCATCTTACTAATCACGGCAGCTTGATTGAGCGTCCAACACTTGCTGAAATATTGCCACACCTAAATAAGATCTTACGAAAAAACAATGTGGGTAACTTATATTGCCATTTGTACAGCGATATGCCCGTTGAAGAACAAAAAGAAAGAACTACGTTACAACAAAAATTAGCTATTATCAGTGAAGCATCATTGCAAACACTACTTAAAGGTGATGTTAACAGTGTAGATAGCAAGGATGCCAATCCATTATTGTTCGCAGCGCGACAAAATGACTCGAAGGTAGTGAGCGCCTTATTGAAACATCCCAAAATTAAGATTGAGGAACCTAATAATAGAGCTTTCACCCAAGCCGTGCTACACGGTTATTTAGTTATAGTGATTCATATAATGCTGCATAAAGATACGTTAATTGATCGCGATAAAATTGGAAAACTAAAAACAATATTGCTAAAGAATCCTAAACTTAATATCAATCAAGCTAACGAAGACGGCATGACATTACTTCATGCTGCAGCCAAAAAAAATTGTACGGATCTTCTCGTGATTTTACTCGACCGAAAAGATATTAATGTCAATCAACCTGATGCTCATGGTAATACTATGCTTCATATGGCTGCAGAATCATATGAAAATAATATCAGTTTTTTATTAAGACTACGTCCTGATATCGAAGTGGATATACCCAATAAAAATCGCTGCACGCCACTATTTATTGCTGCACAAAATAATAATCGAGATGCTGTCGCAGTTTTTTTGAAGTGCTCAAGTATAAATGTAAATGCAGCTAATGTTGAAGGTCTTACGCCTTTAGATATTGCAGCACAAAAAGGTCACTTAAGTGTGGTCAACCTTTTATTAAAACATCGAGATATTATCGTAAAACCAGAAACACAATTGCTGATTGATGCTTTACAAGATAATCAAAATATTGCTTCAACTGCTTCGATTTTAGATGCGTTTATCAACACACCAAATCCAAGTCCAAGTCCACCAACGACAGACGTTAAAGAAGAGAAAGTAGAACTAAAACCGAATACCCCTCCGACTCCACCAAGTCATCCTAATACCCCTGCAAAGAATGATGATTCTCTGAGTTCAGGAAAGCATACTCGTAAACTTTCGTCGTGAGAGGTTAATTCACTCATCACAATCAATCTCAACAATTTGCTATCCCTTTACGCGGATGGAATTGCGGAATCAGGAAAATGTGTTGATTGCGTCGGGGACGGCGGCGTATATGGTTGGCTAACTCCTGCAATACATTGAAAAATATATCTAAATCAATCCTCGGGTTTGGCATGCGCTATAATTAGAATAGGCTTGGCTTTTGCTGTGCGGGGGTTATGTGGCTGATATACTAGATTTAATGCCGGAACTGTTCTTTCCCAAAAATCCTGGCGGTGTCTGCCACGGACTTGCTTTTATGGCAGAAAGAGCATATCGCTCTGGGCAATATAATAAATTCAAAGAAAGAATGGACTTTTATAAAGGATTAAAAGAAAACACACTCGAGTCACTCATCAAAGCTGCTCAACTCAAGCAAGAAAAAATTAAAGCTCTGCAAAAAACAGAAAAGAATTGGTTTACTCAAGCTTGGAGTACGCTCACCAATGCTGACAAGTTATCGAAAGAAGAAATGTTTTTGTTAGAAACAAAAACTTTCTTTTCTCAAATTTTAATGTTCTTTTATCCTAATCATATAAACGAACTTCTCGATCTAAAAGGACCCACACTCACTCAAAGTAGCATCCCAGAATTAGAAACATGGCTGTTTGAAAAATCTGATGATAAAGCAATATCGCCATTACCGATTCCATATGAATTTCCATTATTTTCCACAACAGAAAATAATTATTTGCGATCCTTTTTGGAAACAGCAAAAACCACATCTGCGGGTTTAGTTATAAGTCGTACTGGTCATACTGTACATCTCTTTTTTGAAAATGACCGTTGGTATCTCACAAATCATTCTGAGTTAACTGATTATCCATCACTTGATAAACTGATGGATGATTTAAATAAAATTTTTCTTGGAAATAGAGTAGGACATGTTTTTTGCCAATTATTTAGTGATACGCCACTCACACCCTCGCTACAAAATGAACTAACGAGCATCAGCAGTGAATCATTTGAGGCATTATCTAAAAGCGATAATATTGACCGAGTTGATGCATTGGGTGTAACACCATTGCAAATGGCAGCGCATTTTAAACTGGATAAAATAGCAGATTTTTTATTACAACAAGCTGGTACTGCAATAAATCATGCGTCAACAGAAAATAAAATAACTCCGCTTTATGAAGCAGCGCAATTTGGTCACATGCATATTTTGAATGCCTTATTAAATAAACCGCAAATCGCTATAAATCAAGCTTCCGGAATTAATGAGATGACTGCGCTATGTGTAGCCGCAGTGTGGGGTCACTCAAATGTTGTCCGTGCTTTATTAGCACATAAAAATTCGGCGGGCGAAAAAGACATAGCCGTCAATCAGCATTCGAAAGATGGCAAGACACCATTATATTTCGCCGCATACAGTGGCCACAGTGAAGTAATGAGTATTCTGTTGGAAGAGAAAGGCATCGACATGAATCAATGTGATAATGACGGTATTACACCACTATTAATTGCCGCAAGCTTTGGACGTATTGATGCCGTCAACCTATTGCTACAATATGACAATATTGACCTGAACAAAGGAGATAACGAAGAAAATTGCTCGCCCTTGTATATGGCCGCATTCAAAGGACACATCAATGTCGTCATCGCACTACTGCAACATCCCAATATAGAAGTAAACGAAGAAACCATGGAAATGATAATCAATTTAATAGAAAAAAAAGATCTTCACCCCGATGTTTATCATGTCAACGTCAATCACGCCGATAGCGAAGGCAATACTTTACTGCATATTGCCGCACAAAAAGGTTATCTCGATATCGTCAATGCTTTATTAAAACATAAAGACATTGAAGTAAATAAAGTTAACAATAAAAATGTTACTCCATTATGTCTCGCGGCAGCTTTTGGTCATACAGAAATAGTCGATGCATTGTTGCAACACAGAAATGTTAACAATGAAAAAGATATTGATGTCAATCAACCAATGGCCGATGGTACTACGCCATTAATCATTGCAGCATATCAAGGCCAAAAAAAAGTTGTAGAACGCTTATTAGAGGAACCTAATATTTTATTCAATCACGTCACCAAGGCAGGTGTTACAGCAATAGAAGCCGCAACCTGGCAATCTCACTTTGATGTTGCCCATGCATTGTTACAACATCGAGGCGTCGTTGCGGATCAATACACTATTGATACGATAAAAGCCCAGACAGAAAAACCTGTTCGTATAGTAGTCGCTCAAAAAGAAGTACTTCCCTCTGTAGCCCATAATACCAGCTCATTTTATGCGGCTCCTGCACCAAACGACAAATCTTTTCCAAAAAGCACAACGCGCGCGGTCAATGAAGAAATATTTCAACCCGAACCCACCAATACTCAACAGAAAAGATCAGGCCGTAAGTCCGTATAGCAATCCGGATTTTATTGTCATTCGTTGTAAAACACTCTTCTCTCCCACAAATTTTGTGCTATCCTTTCGCCTCTGTTTATATTAGAAACTCATATTAGAAACCAAAAAAGGATTTACATATGCACCGTGTACTTGTCGCTGGCGCTGGAAAAATTGGTTCATTGATTGCAACATTGTTATCTACGTCCAATGATTACCACGTTTTTCTTTCCGATATTAATATTGACACTCCTATCCTAAAACGACTGTTTGATAAAGCCCCGAATTTAGAACTCGTCAAACTCGATGCGCAAAATCCCACTGCAGTCGCTGAATTTTTACGTAAAAATCCAGTTGATACGGTTGCATCCAGCTTGCCGTTTTATTGCAATATTGAAATTGCAAAATTAGCGAAAGAATTTAATTTAAATTATTTTGATTTGACGGAAGACACACACACGGCGAGCACCGTGACAGAATTATCCAAAAATGCAAAAACAGCTTTTGTGCCGCAATGTGGATTGGCACCCGGATTTATCAGTATTGTTGCGAATCAATTGATGCAACATTTTCCCAGTCTGGATAGCGTAAAAATGCGCGTCGGTGCATTGCCGATTAATATTAGCAATGCATTGCAATATTCACTCACTTGGTCAACCGATGGTTTGATTAATGAATACGGTAATTTGTGTCAAGGCATTGTGAATGGCAAAGAAGTGCAATTGCTGCCGCTGGATGATTTGGAAGAAATTAAAATTGATGGTTTAACGTATGAAGCATTTAACACATCAGGTGGCATTGGTAGCTTGGCGGCATCGTACATGGATCGCGTGAAATCGATCAGCTATAAAACCATTCGCTATCCAGGACACTGCGAAAAAATGCGGTTTTTGATGAATGATTTAAAATTAAATTATGATCGTGATACGTTGAAGCGAATATTAGAAAATTGCATTCCAAAAACTGGGCAAGATGTTGTGTTGGTTTATGTTTCTGTCACGGGTACGCAAGACACGTTGTACTCCGAAGAAAATTATGTCAAAAAATTCTATCCGAAAAAAATTGGTAACACGCGTTGGTCTGCTATTCAATTAACAACGGCATCTGCTTTATGCGCTGTGCTTGATATGGTGGTGAGTCAACCTGGGAAATATCAGGGTCTTGTGAAACAGGAACAATTTTCGCTGGAAGATTTGACGCAGAATCGATTTGGGCAGTATTACGCTTAAACGCTGTCATCATAGGGAAAAAACCATGACAAACATTTTAAAATCACTCAATTTATCCGAAAAAAATTCCAGCACGAGCACAGGCTCCAAGTGGTGGTCGAAAACAACAGAACAAGAAATTATTTCTTATAATCCAACCGATGGAAAAGCAATTGGCTCTGTATATAGTTGCTCGCAAGCGGATTATGAAACCGTTATCACAGCCGCTGAAAAATCTTTTCTGGAATGGCGCATGTTGCCCGCACCCAAGCGTGGTGAAATCGTGCGACAAATTGGCGAAGAATTACGAAAAAATAAAGATATGCTCGGCAGTTTGGTTTCCCTTGAAATGGGAAAATCAAAACAGGAAGGTAATGGCGAAGTCCAGGAAATGATAGATATGGCTGATCTTGCCGTAGGCCAGGCGCGCATGTTGTATGGACAAACCATGCATTCAGAACGTCCTTTGCATCGCATGTATGAACAATGGCATCCACTCGGTGTGGTAGGCGTCATCAGCGCGTTTAATTTCCCTGTCGCAGTTTGGGCATGGAATGCGTTTGTTGCAGCGATTTGCGGTAACACAGTCGTTTGGAAACCTTCTCCCAAAACACCTTTATGCGCGGTTGCCGTGCAACATATTTGTAACACCGTCATGGAACGAAATGGTTTGCAGGGAATTTTTTCTTTGTTTATCACAGAAAGCAATGATCTCGCCAAACAATTTGTAAATGACAAGCGTGTGGCATTGGTTTCATTTACTGGTTCGACGACGGTTGGACGTGAAGTAAATAAAACAGTTGCGGAACGACTCGGCCGATCTTTGCTGGAATTAAGCGGAAATAACGCGATTATTGTTGATGAAACAGCCGATTTAAAATTGGCGATCCCTGCTATTGTTTTCGGTGCAGTGGGAACTGCAGGACAACGTTGCACGACGACGCGACGTTTGTTTGTGCATGAATCAATTTACGATAAATTAGTTTCTGCGCTTGCAAATGCGTATCCTAAAATCACCATTGGCGATCCACTTGACGAAAAAACCCTGATGGGACCGTTGATTGATCAAGGTGCTGTGACGCTTTACAAAAAAACGATTGCCGATATTAAAAAAGCCGGCGGTAATATTTTATTTGGTGGTAACGTGTTAGATCGACCTGGCTCGTTTGTGGAACCCACGCTGGTTGAAGCGCAAAATGATTGGGAAGTCGTGCAGCGCGAAACATTTGCACCGATTTTATATATTATGAAATATAAAAAAATCGATGAAGCGATTGCCATGCAAAATCATTCGCAACATGGATTATCTTCTGCGTTATTCACACAAAACATCAAGCACGCGGAAGCATTTTTATCGGCACGCGGTAGTGATTGCGGTATTGCCAACATCAATATCGGCACGTCAGGCGCAGAAATTGGCGGCGCATTCGGCGGTGAAAAAGATACCGGTGGCGGTCGTGAAGCAGGCTCTGATTCCTGGAAAGCGTATATGCGTCGACAAACTAATACCATTAATTGGAGTGATGCATTACCATTAGCACAAGGAATTAAATTCGATATTGGTTAACAATAACGGGCGAACATGTAGGGGCGGACCTATGTGTCCGCCCGTGACACGAGAACAACCTATGCTCCCAAAAATAACTCCCGACAATTTAATCGAAAAAAATTATTCAACCTATCTCACTCGCCTGAAATCCAGCCATTTCTCCGGCGAAATCAAAACCGACTACGCCGCCCGTTTATCGGTTGCAACCGACAACAGCATTTACCAAGTCATCCCACAAGCGGTGATTTACCCAAAGACTACAGATGATATCGTGCTTGCTTTTACATTATCATCCAAAGACATCCGCTTCGCCCCACGCGGCGGTGGCACTGCAACCAATGGTCAATCCCTTTCTGCCGGCATCATCATTGATTGCTCAAAATACATGACTGCGATTCTCGAACTAAACCTGGAAGAACAATGGGTGCGCGTACAACCGGGTGTGATACTCGATCAGTTAAATCAGTATTTACGTTTCTTCGGCGTCTATTTCGCGCCGGAAATTTCGCCGAGCAATCGCGCAACGTTAGGTGGGATGTTAAACACAGATGCTTGTGGCAATGGCTCAAAAATAATTGGCCGAACCAGTGATCATGTCATTGATATCACGTGTGTATTAAGCAACGGCAACGTGCTTCACACGCAAGAAGAAAATCTTGCAGACTCAATCAAACAACCACTCACGGATATTTTAGTACAAAATCAAGCATTGATTCAGGAAAAATTTACCGACACGCCGCGCACCTTGAACGGTTATAATTTAAAAAAAGCTTACCAGAATAAATTAAATTTAAATTATCTCATCTGTGGCTCAGAAGGAACGCTAGCTGTCGTGAGCGAATGCAAATTGAAATTATCGGTAATACCAAAATTTAAAAAATTGCTCGTCATGCGCTATCAACATTTTGAAGATGCATTACGTGCCACAGAAATTACCGAAAATATTAAACCGCTGGTGATTGAAACCATCGATGAAAAATTAATTTCATTAGCGCGCCAAGATAATCTTTTTTTTCAGATTAAAGAATTTATTGGTGATGCAAATGCCATTAATTTGGTTGAATTTATCGGTGATGATGAAAGAATTCTCGATCAACAAATTGCTGCGTTATGCACGAACATCGACAACAGTCGCGTCGCGACCGGATATTATCTTGCAAAAAGTCCACAAGAAATAAAATTATTATGGGAATTACGAAAAAAATCCGTTGGGCTCATTAGCAAAAGCCAGGATGGTACACGCCGTCCCATTCCATTTATCGAAGATACCGCAGTGCCGCCGGAAAAATTAGCGAATTATATTGCGGAATTCAAAGCTCTACTTGATAGTCACCAATTAATTTATGGTATGTATGGCCATGTGGATGCGGGTTGTGTGCATGTGCGGCCTGCGCTAGACATGCGGATTGCCAGCGATGAAAAATTAATGCGTGAATTATCTGATGACGTGGTGGCACTCGTAAAAAAATATCATGGTGTGATCTGGGGTGAGCATGGCAAAGGATTTCGTAGTGAATATGGCCCGGATTTTTTTGGTGATACGCTTTATCTTGCGCTTCGAAAAATAAAAGGATTGTTTGATCCATTTAATAAATTAAATCCTGGGAAAATTGCAACGCCTGTTGACTCAAACGAGTCGGTGGTCAAATTAAGCGGCCCAATGCGCGGGCAGTATGACAAAGAAATCTCGGCCACAGGCAATACTGAATATGCGGCTGCCGTTGCATGCAATGGCAATGGCGCGTGTTTCAATTACGCGACGCAAGATGTCATGTGCCCTTCTTTTAAAGTGACCAAAGACCGCGTGCATTCGCCAAAAGGTCGTGCGACGGTTGTGCGTGAATGGTTGCGACAACTTTCTAATAAAAAATATAAGTTAGATAATGTTTCTTCCAGTTATTTTTTGGGAAGATGGTGGCGGAATTTATTTAAAAAATCAGATTTTTCTCATGAGGTTTTTTCTGCATTGTCTGGTTGTTTGTCATGTAAAGCGTGTGCAAATCAGTGTCCGATTAATGTTGATGTTCCCGATTTTAAAGCGAAATTTTTGGCACATTATCATCAGCGTTATCCGCGTCAGTTGCGAGATTTTTTTATTGCTAAAACTGAATCCATTGCAAAATTGCAGGCACGTTTTCCGCGGTTTTTTAATTGGGTGGGAGAGCGTCGATTGACGGCGGTTTTATTAAAGGCGGTTTTGAAGATGGTGGATCCGCCGAAGGTCGCTGGATCCCGCGGACAAGCCGCGGGACGTAGTGAAGAGAGAGATGGTGCGCGTAGAAAGGAGAGAGATGGCGCGCTATCGTCAGCTACGCTCATCGTATTGCAAGATGCATTTACTTCTTTTTATGAAAAAGATATTTTAATCGCGTGTGTTAATTTCTTTTCTGCACTGGGATTTTCTATTTACGTTGCGCCATTTTTTCAGAATGGCAAGCCAATGCACGTAAAGGGATTTCTCAAACAGTTCAGATCACTTGCTGAAAATAATATTACTTATTTGCGAGAGCTTGCTTCACATAACATTCCAATGCTAGGTATTGATCCCAGCATGACGTTAACTTATCGCGATGAATATCAGAAAATAATTGGGCATGAAAAATTAAATTTTAATGTGTTATTGCCGCAGGAATTTTTGCAAAGAAATTTAGACAAATTACCCAGGTTAAATTGCACTGAAACATATTATTTATTAAGTCACTGCACAGAAAAAACGGCGCAGGCTGAAACTGAAAAACAATGGACAACTATTTTTGCTCGGCTTGGCATTAAATTAATTCCACTTGCAGCAGGTTGTTGTGGCATGGCGGGCTCTTATGGTCATGAGCTGGAACATCAAAAAAATTCCCGCGCTTTATTTGATATGGATTGGCAACAGCATCTCACCAGCATTGCTAATCCTGAAAAATTTATTTTAGCGACCGGTTACTCGTGTCGCAGTCAAGCAGATCGTTTGAAAAAAATTAGATTGCAACATCCCTTCGAAGCATTAACACGTATCATCAACACTAACAAGGATCCATCATGAGCTATCAATCATTATTTGAAGCGTTATGGCAAGATTACATTCATCGTAATCCGCATGCGAATAAAGTACATCAGCTTTTTAAGAAAGAAGGTGAAGTCGAAATTATTAATGACCATGTTGCTTTCCGCACATTCAATCATCCTCTGATCAATGTAGATCAATTAGCAAAATTTTTTATTGCATATGGTTATGAAGAGAAAGGCACTTATGATTTTCCAGTGAAAAAATTATTTGCCAAGCATTATGAACACAAAGATCCTAAAGCGCCTAAAGTGTTTATCAGTGAATTGCTGACTGAAGAATTTAGCCCGGCACTGCAAGCGGAAGTAAATGCGTGCGTTGCAAAAATTCCGGCAGACGCGTTGAACTCTGAAAAATTTCTTACGTCAGGTGTTTTTTGGAAACCGTTAAGTTATAAAACGTATCAAAATTTATTAGCAGAATCAGAATATGCAGCGTGGATGTATGCATTTGGATTTTGTGCAAATCATTTTACGGTGAATGTGAATGCGTTTAATAAATTTAAAGAAGTGAATGATGTGAATGCGTATTTGTTGCAGCATGGTTTTAAATTAAATTCGTCAGGCGGTTTAGTGAAAGGAACACCTGCGGATTATCTGGAACAATCGAGTACGCTGGCGGAAGAAGTTGAAGTGAATTTTTCGGAAGGGATTTATAAGATTCCGTCTTGTTATTATGAATTTGCTAAACGTTATCCGTTGGCCGATGGGAAATTATATACCGGATTTGTAGCGGCTTCGGCGGATAAGATTTTTGAAAGTACGGATGTGGGTCGGCGTTGATGGATTGCACGGGCGCACACCCCGGTATGTTTGTGGCCGGGGTGTGCGCCTACAGAATGATCAATAATAGTGTACAATGCGCGCTCTTTTTATTATAAAAACGAGGGTCAGCATGGACACTAGAAAGGCGGTAGACGCCTTATTTTTAGCTATTCAAAACGAGAAATTAACTTTCTGATCAAACATTCAATTTAATTTATATTGAAAAAATATTTTGCTCAGGTCTCATTACCGATCAAGCTGCTACTGAAAAGATGGCTTGTATAAACAATGCTGGATTATATTTTCTTCATTTCGTTATTACTCATGGCAATCCAAAAGTCGAACTCATCATTCCTGTTATTTTGATCATGCTGGATTACGCTTACCAAGACAATTTTTTATATTTTCTTAAACAAAAAAACACGGACTTCAATTCAGCCCGTGGTGAATTAAAAAAAGAAATTACGGCAGTCGTCGATTGGGCTAATCACAAACAGATTTTATTTAAACGGACTATTCAAGAAATTGATGAGGCATTGCCGAAAAAAGAGAAAAAATGCACTGTCATGTAAATCTTGGCATCCAGAATGAAGTGCGGGATGACAAATTCCATTAATTTCATCATGTTGTGTGCTTCCACCTTATCCGCAGCAAATCGTTATGCTCAATATTTGTGCTATAATTTCATGTATATGAGATAAAAAAATAGCTCATTGGAGGGTAATGCGATGCGTGCGCGTCGGGTGCCTGCTTTGGATGTTCCAAATAATGCTGGCCCATATAATAAAGCTCAATTAAATGAGCTCAGCCCATCTGAAAGAGTTCAATATAAAGAGTTAAATCAATTAATCAATTTAGTTAAAAAATACAATAAAATTGTTGAGAAAAACGCACTCGCTCGACGCTTCTGGTCTAAAGAAAACGAATTAAAAAAATTATTTTATCTGCAAAAAATTAATGAGCTCAGCAAATTCAGTAGCGACAGCGCAGTCGTCGCATGGAGAAATCAATTAGCTGAAAATAGCCTGGAAAATCACTTAAAAGCATATGGAGTACATCAAGATGCATCATCGTTATTGCAAAGTGTTGAATTTGGTAATGCTGTACTTCAACTGAGTCCTTCTGCTGAACCTTTTCCAAAAACATCCGAAAAAGATTTCGCAAAGGCAATGCGGAGTCGTCAATCATTGACCAATACCGCAACGTCAGAAAATATTAAAACCTATATTCAGTATAGCCAAACTATCGTCGCGGGTTACGAACAAAATCAACAAATAAGAGAAAAGGCTCGGTTTCCTGAACTCGCTATTCCAGAATTTAATCTACAAGTCCCATCAGAAGAACAAAAAAAATTACTAGAGTTAATTACAAAATATAATGAAGTTTCCGGAAAAGATGCGGATTTAAAAAAATTATTTTACTTACAAAAAATAAATTACGTAAGTCAGTACAGTACTGACGACGCAGTCATAGCTTGGAGAAGTCGGCTGGGAACAAACGGACTAGAAAGACATTTAGAACATTATGGAATTCATCGCGATTCATCATCATTATTGCAGAGCATTCAATTTGCGAATGCAGTACGACATTTTAGTCCCGCTCCTGAATCTTTTATACCAGCAAAGTCAGATTATTATAAAGCAATGCAAAATCGGGATGCATTATTTACGAATGACAATGATGCGTCAGAAAATCTTGCCGAATATGTTCGCAGTAATCAAATTATAATAGCTCATTATGATCATGATGAAAATTTACAGCAAAAAATCCAACGCAGCTTAGATTTTTTGTCATTAGCGTATGGAAAACTAGATGCTATAAACCAATTTGTTCATCAGGAATTTAAGGACCTTAAAGTTAAAAGTCTTGGTAACGAAGAGGGTAACAATAGAAATTTTACTTTATCGATGGGAGAAACAGAGCCAGTGGTCGCCGTCCTGAGAGTAGAAAGTAGAGATTCCATCGGTGCAGAACAAAAATTACATACCCATCCTGTCAGTGAATATTTTTCTGAAGATTCAGCAACGATTATGGTTCACTTTTTACTAGAGACTGGAGCCACAGAATATAGACCTGTTGTGATTAGCGAATTTGTATCAACAGGAGATTTAGTAAGATATGCAAAAAAAACTAGGGCTCAGAATCAGCATGACCGTGAAGAACAGGTAGTAAAGTTTATCGGTAAGATCAGTGATTTTTGCGCCAAGTTGATGGAGGCAGGCGTCTATCACCCCGATCTTAAATTAAGTAATTTTTTAACGGATGGTAACCGACTGATTGTGAGTGATAGAAAAGCGTTAGGCGATCGACCTAAACTTTTGGTACGTGATGTTGTTTCTACATATGAATATGCACCACCAGAATATAAAGATCATATTAAGTTATCTAAGGGGGGTATTGCAGTAGATTTTCTAGAGAGCGCCAAAACAGCTGAAGTAGATATGCCTTCTTATATGTCCTATCAATTAGGAATGGCACTCAAAGAATTTATGCTTAGAAGTAATATCATTCCTGTTTCAGATGAGGATGATTTTGATAGCAAGCTTAAGAATTGGAAATTATTAAGTAAATTTGTTGAATCGCCGTCAGATAAAATAAAAAACATGGCTATCCTTGTTCAAGAGTTAACTCGAAATAATCCGCGAGAGAGACTTCATATTGAGGATTTTAATGAATTATTTAATGATAAAAATCTTCTTTCTTCTCCTGAAGACTTTATGCAAAAGCTGAAGGATTTACAGAAGAAAAGACAAGCAGAGCAAAAGCAATCAGAGCAAAATTATCCTGAAAAATTCAAATACGAGGAAGATATTGAGTTAATTAAAAATGCACTAAGAAATCAAGTAGACCAAAAATCAGAAATAAGTAACAAAATAGAAATGCTATTTGAAGATCCCAGGTTTAACTTGAAGTATTTGTTCGAAGGAATAACCGATGAAAATATTAAAAAATATTTGGAAAATATCAATAGTGTTTTAAAGGAATATCCAGACAAGCCTGATACTCACATGGATATAGCAACAAAGGCATACTATCTACTATGCAAAAATGCGGGTCTTGAAACTATACCCGGTCTAGACTCGTTTAAAGAAATTGTTGCTAACATTGAGAGTACTAAAGTTGCAAAACCATCTGATTCAACTGTGGCAACACCATCTGCTGATGTTAAGGAAGAAGATGATAGCCCAGTATATGCAACAAATATGTTTTCTGCGACGCCATCATCTGTAACACACAGTCAATCAGCATCTGTAGCACCTGCTGCAGAAGATGATAACCCAGTATATGCAACAAATATGTTTTCTACGATGTCATCATCTGTAACTCCCAAGAAATCAGCGTCTGTAGCACCTGCTGCAATAGATATTCCATCAATCGAAATTCCAGCGTCATCTGCTCCAAATAAAGTTGAAACTAAAAAAGTTGAGGCCACAACAATTCCAACTCAACCTGCGAAGTATGGCTTTGAGCTGATGTCAAAACTACCTAATATAAATGCAGCTGAAGCTAATAAAATATATTTAGCAGCGAATGGTACTTATGTTGTTCGTGATCCACAAGGAACAGTGAAGGTTGGTTATTTACTCGGTTTTGATTTAAGTAATTTAGCTGATCGTATTAAAGATGATAATAAATTAAAAGATGATGTTTTGGAAATTGCAGCTATTAAAGGCCATACCCAAGCTGCATTACCTTCAACTATTAGAACCATAGCTGAAACCATTTATCGAAATAGAGCGCTCGATCCGCAGCGAGAAGATTTTATGACTGCGCTCGATCAGAATGCTGCGATAATAAATCATTTTGATGGTGAGCCTGGAAAAGAAATACTATATGTTGACGATTCGCTGGTTCAGATAAGAAATTATAAAATAAATCATCCTGAGGTCAAAGATATTGCGCTTGATAAATTAGAAATGAAATTAACAACTCTACAACAAGATCTTGAAATAATAATATTGGAAAAACTTAAGGCAGGTAATAGTAATAGAAATGAGGCGTATTATACTCTCCAAGAAAAATTGAAATATATTCAAAACGATCTATCCCTTATAAATAATTATAAAAAAATTCAAGGAGAGGTTAAGGCCGAAATAAAAATATCTATTAATGATTACGAACAAAAAGCAAAAGCTGCAAAAAAGAAACTTCAAGTAGAAGTGATAGACATACTCACGAAGAATAATTTGATAATCAATAATTCTGCTAGCCCTCTCACAGACAGATTTGAGAGTTCTAAAAAGTCATGGGATATTATCGATTCTTATAAAGGAACTAAATGGGCAGAATGGGGAGATGAAGATCAAGCACTTAAAATATTAGAGCGAGGCTTAATAGACGCAAAAACGAATTTTCTAGAAACAGTGATGGAAACACTCAGGAAAAATATTTTAAAAATAAACGATCCTGGGGAATCTCTCGCGATTAGACTAGAAACTATTCATGTGTCATTGAATCTTATAAGCAATTATAGAAATGTTCGTCCGTTAAATACTGAAAATCCGGAGTTGGACAATTTAGAAAAAAACTTGCGAGACTCAAAAGATTTTAAAAACGAATTAAAGGAAACACTTCTAAATATTAATTCCATAATAGAAAATTCTGACAGTAATCCGATTGAACGATTGCAAAACATTCAAAAATCACTGTCTCTTTCTAAAAGAAAAATTACATGGGATCCTGTAGATGAAGAGATAGATAACGTGGTTGATAAATTAAGGCAACTTTCGCAAAAACCGAGTGAAGATCTTTTCAGGAAAATATCGGAAGCTCTCAATCAGAATACTTCGATAATAAGAAATATTCATAATTCACATGCAGATAGATTACAACGCACTCAGGATTCATTGACTCTAATAAGCGAATATAAAAAAGTTTACCCAACCGCACCATTTGCAACTGGTCCGTTTGATAGTTTAGAAGAAATACTGCAATCCACCAAAGAAAAACTTGCTGAGAATCATGCTGCGCAACCGTTAGCAGCAGTCAGTCAGCAAGCACCCGAACCAAAAATTACATCTGAAGGAGAAAAAGCACATACTCCTGAAGTTAAACCATCAGCATTTTTTAGTGAGCATCATACAAGAATAGATCGTACTCTTGGTATCATTAATGCAGATATTGAGAGGGTTATAAAGAAACTGGAAAGCTTAACCAAGAACCCCGATCCTGTACAAATTGCAAATTTGGATGAAGATAAAAGTGTTCTAGAGAGCCGCATAAAACTGTTGGAACAATTGCATAAGCAAATTTATAGAGATTCAAAACCTATCGGGGAAGACAATTTAATATCCCCGATCTTGACGAACATTCGCAAGATTATTGAAAACGTCGAGGAAATGCAAAAGTTGTACCCTAAAGAACAAGAAGCGCAAGAAGTGAGAAGATATAGATAATTACATTTGATTTTTGTCATCCTGAACGAAGTGAAGGATCTCCCTATCATAAGGAGATCCTTCACTTCGTTCAGGATGACACAAATCCAGTCAACTCATGCAAAGATACTTGATCTCCACATATTCTTCTATCCCATACTTCGACCCTTCACGCCCAATTCCCGATTCTTTATAACCACCAAACGGCGCAACCTCAGTCGAAACGATTCCTTCGTTGATCCCAACCATTCCATATTCTAACTTTTCTGCAACACGCCAAATTCGATAAATATCTTTGCTATAAAAATACGACGCCAAACCAAACTCGGTGTTATTCGCCATCCTGATCGCTTCTTCTTCCGTTTTAAAACGAAAAAGCGGTGCAACTGGACCAAATGTTTCTTCACGCGCAACCAGCATCGCTTCCGTCACATCCGTCAAAATCGTCGGCTCGAAAAATAACTCTCCGGCAGAATGTGATTTGCCGCCAACAATAATTTTTGCGCCTTTGGTTGTCGCATCTTCAATATGTTTTTTTACTTTTTGAATCGCTTTTGAATTGATTAATGGACCTTGCTCAACTCCTTCAGCAATTCCATTTCCCACTTTTAATTTTTTAACTGCAGCTAATAATTTATCTGTAAACGCAGCATACACAGTTTCTTGCACCAAAATACGATTCGCGCACACACAAGTTTGTCCTGCATTACGAAATTTAGATGCCATCGCGCCTTTGACTGCCGCATCTAAATCCGCATCATCAAACACAATAAATGGTGCATTGCCACCTAACTCAAGCGAAATCTTTTTGATGGTCGACGCACTTTGTTTCATTAATAATTTGCCGACTGCGGTTGAACCTGTGAATGATATTTTTTTAACGATTGGGTTCGAAGTCAATTCCAAACCAATTTTTTCTGCAGAACCCGTTATCACATTGAACACACCAGCAGGTATCTCTGCCTCTTCAGCGAGTGCTGCCAATGCTAAAGCGGAATACGGTGTTTCACTTGCTGGTTTAACGACAACAGTGCAGCCTGCTGCAAGTGCGGGCGCACATTTTCGTGTGATCATGGCGATGGGAAAATTCCACGGTGTGATGGCACCCACTACACCGACCGGTTGTTTGATCACAAGCAAATGTTGATTGGGTTTATTTGAAGGAATAATATCGCCATAAATTCGTCTGCCTTCTTCCGCAAACCATTTTATAAATGAATTACCATAATCAATTTCACCGCGCGATTCTGCTAACGGTTTGCCTTGCTCAAGCGTCATTAACAACGCCAGGTCTTCTTTATTTTCATCAATTAATTTAGCCCAGCGCCACATTAAATCAGCGCGTTCTTTTGCGGTTTTCGCGCGCCATTTTAAAAATGCAGCTTCTGCGTCTTCAATTGCTTGCCGCGTTTCAGCGGTGCAGCAATCTGGAATCGTGCCAAGTTTACTATCATCATAAGGATTAGTGACAACCAGCGTTTTTTTATTATCTGCGTCTATCCATTTTCCATTGCTGTAACATTGTTGTCGGAAAAGTTTTTTATTGCGCAACTGCATGAAATCCTCCTAAACACCTGGATTGCCACGTCGCTGCGCTCCTCGCAATGACGGTTTCACCTAGTTTTGAAACAATTTCTCAAAAAACGCTTTCACACTCGGCCGTCGATCCCAATTTTTCAAAAACCGTTTGATATCTTTTTTAAATGCACGCTCAGCACCGGCTTTGGTTTTATGCTCCGTCATGCCATCCAGATCAATCAAAATCGGTTTATCATCTTGAATTAAAATATTCGTCACTTTTAAATCGCCATGACTGATGCGTAACTTGGCTAGATTTTTTAATAACGTCACGACACGCAGCGCGATTTTTTCAAAATGGGCGTCGTCTTCTTTATATTTCGCGAAATAATCACCTAAATGTTCGCCAGGCACATACTCCATCACGAAATACGATTTGTTGCGAAGTCCTAAAATTTTCTTTTCAATAAAAGCAACGGGTTTTGCTGTCGGTATGCCGACTAAACGCAGTAAATTCGCTAAGCGCCAACATTCCGCAGCACGCGTCACCCGCAAACTACGGCGTAACCAATGCCACGAGCCTTTCACATTATAGCGTTTCACTACCAACTCTTTGCCATCAATTTTCGTTTTGATCACCGTCGAACTGTTGCCTGCTTTTAGAAGAGAGTGTATCTGGTAAAATACAGAATCAGGATTAGCAAGAAACGCGAGAAATTCATCGGAGCGATAATCTCTGTCATATATCATTAACGCTGTCGGTTTATTCACTCGAATAAACGCGCTGCACGTACGCATAATTTTTTCTTGGTAATTTGCCCAACGCGATTGAGTGAAACGTTTAACTGCCGCATGCAAATATTCGATTTCCGAAGGTTTGACAATCCAACCACGCGATCGCGCATACGCTTGAAATAACGCCTGTTGCAATTTCTCAGTGCCTACGCCCAATTGCGCAAAAAACAAAGCTAAATGCTCCAAACTCAATTTTTTCATGAGTGGCTCATGAAAGTATTCCACGCTTCCACCATCCAGCGTGTAAATTTGATTTCCTTTCAATAAAAAATTCTTAAAGTGCAAATCAGTTTGCACCACACCCAACACATGTTGCGTGGCTAATTCAATGGTGACCGCGTGCATTAATGGCACTTGCTCTTCGATGCTGGTTTTGCCCTGCCATAATTCATCTAAATTTTGTGAATCAACAATTTGTTCCAATAACAAAACGTGCGCGCGTTTTTTAAATGCCGTCCCATGAAACAAGACGCGCGGCGTCGGTACGCCGGATGACAGCAATGTTTCAACGCCATGTAATTCTTCTGCATAATGCCGCTTTGCGCCACGCTGCCCAAAGAACAATTTCACTACGACCATCTGTTCATTCCATGTCCCGACAGCAACGACACGTTTGCCCGGCATGATTCGTAGAATCCGATCGCAGTGCACATGCGCCTCATGCTCACCTAATGTGATTTGAAACGGCACGCGAAGATTGCTGAGATTCGCATGAAGAAGTTCTTTCCAGGTTATTTCTCTAATTTCGTCAGTTTGCATGTTGTTGATATAACTTATCGCCACGTTTTTTTACCCTCTGCCAAAAGGCTGTTTCCTTGGTTAGGATCGGTCCCAATGATTTATTACGATATTCTTTCATAAAACGCAATAAATCTCGCTGTGTCAATCCACAATCTTTACTCGAAAAATACAGTCCTGCCAAATCTTTGATAACCCAGCGCAACGGTGTCCGCTTGCGTAACCCTGCGCGATGAAAATCGATGACATATAACACCGGTATTTTATCGTCTTTTTTTAATGAAATCTTCTCTAACAAAAAATGACAGATATAAAAATCGCGATGATTGATACCATTATCATGTAACACACGCGCAATCCGTGCAACTTCGCTGATCAATTGTCGTTTCAAGCGAAACGAAGGCGGATTAGAGCGCCAGTTTTTGCAAAAATCTTCCAGGCTAATATGCGGCGGCAATTCGCGTGTCATTAAAAATGACTGCAATTTCGCGGGATTCCAGCCTTGACAACCATAACCTACCATTTCTTGTATGTTGACTGGAAGTTGTTGTAATTTTTTTAATGCACGCCATTCATTTTTCGCGCTTAACACAGGCAAGCGGAATTGAAATAAATTTTTGAAAATTTCTTTCCAGCCCACCCCAAAATGTTGCTTCACAAAATAACTTTTACCATCGATCAACACTTGTTGCGTACGCCGATTTTCCAGCTCGCGAAAAACGGTGCCGCGCAACGCCATGATTTGCGCAAATGAAAACTGTTGTAATTCAGGCTCTAAATTTAGCATTTTTTTAGCGACTCAATAATATCCACTGCGCGCTCTGGCATACTGTAAATATCAGCTTTTTCCGCAAAAGCGATCGCATTTTTCCGCCAGGTAGCGCGATTAGGAGATAATAACATAGTGTGCAATGCGACATTGAATTGATCTTGCTGATAAGGCGATGACAAAACCATCCCTGCAGCCGCGTCATTGACATAATGCGCATAACCACAGCTATCTGTCGTCAACACTGGCAAGCCGGCGACAACGGCTTCAAGCAACACTGTTCCGGTGTTTTCATGATACGCCGGATGCGTTAGCAAATCGGCTGCCAGCATTAATTCAGGCACATCGTCACGCCCACCGAGAAAGTGCACTTGTCCAGCAACGCCTAATTCAGTTGCCTGGTGTTTAAAACGGGCCGCCTTATCCGTGCCTACGACAAATAATTGCGTACGCTTTTTTAAAACATCTGGGAGTGCCGCTAAACCCGCAATGATGCGATCCAAGCCTTTGGTTTTAAATCCAGAGCCGACCATCAATAATAAAAAATCGTCTTGCTTGATCTCGAATTTTTTTCGCGCTTTGCTGCGAAGTTCATCTGCATTGGAAGGCGCAACACGATCGCGTGCAATGCCGGGTGGTAACAAATGAAAACGCGCGGGATCGGTTTGATAATATTTGATAAATTTCGCTTGTTCGTTTTTAGCAATTAATAATATGGCGGTTTTTTTATTTTTCGCAAATACGGCATTTTCATAGGAAGCCCAGTGTCGATAACGCGGCAAGAAACGATACCATGTGCCATGTTTTTCTGTGACGGCTTGCTTAAAACAGGTATCCGCTGCGTAATAAACATCGAGTCCTGGCATTTTATTAAAACCAACTACGAGGTCATATTTTTTTTGCGCCAACGCCCTTCGCACCTCAGCTACAAAATGTTTGCTGCGCGTGTGATTTTGCCAGCCTTTGGGCTTGATGATGGTAACCGGTAAAAGAGGGTCTAACTCGCCTTCCCAACGACTGGTATAAACAGAAACGGTATGCCCGCGCCGCACGCATTCTTTTGCAATACGCATGAAATCGCGCTGCAAACCGCCGTAGGGGAAGTAATTGAAGAGGCAAAAGGCGAGGTTCATTCTAATGACCTTAATAAGTAATTGAAGCTAGGAACTGATTTTTCGTGCCCGAGCCCGAGCCCGACGAGCCCGGCGGCCGGTTGTTTTTGGGTGGGGGGGGGGGTGTGGGGGAAAGAGAGCGCCGCGGCGGGC
>CAZAXX010000029.1:0-27626 GCA_964489265.1 uncultured Coxiellaceae bacterium | reverse complement strand
ACTTGGCTTCGAACCAAGTGGTCGGGAGTTCGAATCTCTCCGGGCGCGCCAAATATTATCATCTTATCATACAGTTACAGTATCATTTTTCAATTTCATCAATTTTTGATATTTCAGAATGCACCAGAATTGTACCAGTTTGTACATTATCGGATATTGGCATCACATCCGATAATTGACATTTGTCATTTTTCGGATGAGAATACAATCACTCTAAATATGAGACAGAAAATGACAAAGTTCATCGGCAGAGAAAAAGAATTAAAAACACTTAAAGGCATCCACGAGAAAAAATCCGCCAGCCTAATTGTGCTGAAAGGTCGACGTAGAATCGGTAAAAGCAGATTAGCAGAAGAATTTGCAAAACATGAAAAATTTTATTCTTTTACTGGCCTACCACACACTCCAGAAACCACCGCCCAATCCCAACGTGAAGCCTTCGCAAAACAAATAAAAAAATCCTTCAATATTTACGTTGAAAATACCAATGATTGGTGGGATTTATTATGGGCTGTGGCAGAACACACCCAAAAATACAAAACCATTATTCTTTTCGATGAAATTTCCTGGATGGGTTCCAAAGATCCTGACTTTTTGGGTAAGCTCAAAACCGTATGGGATAATCACTTCAAAAAAAATCCTGAACTCATATTAATTTTGTGTGGCTCTATTTCATCTTGGATAGAAGAAAATATTCTATCCAGCACAGGTTTTATGGGACGTTTATCACTAGTATTAACGCTAGAAGAATTGCCATTATCAGATTGCAAACAATTTTGGAATAATCATAAGTCTATTTCCTCTTACGAAAAATTTAAAATTCTGGCAATAACAGGCGGTGTACCAAGATATCTTGAAGAAATTAAGCCACATCTACCGGCTGAAGAAAATATCCGGCAGCTTTGCTTTGAAAAAAGCGGCATTCTTTTTAGCGAATTCGATCAAATATTTTCGGATTTATTTTCATCTCGAGGCAGCATATATAAACAAATTGTCACCTGCCTGAGAGACTCTTCTGCTGATCGTAATCAAATTGCGAAATGGCTTGATATAGAAGTTGGTGGTGTCATTAGTACTTATTTAAATGATTTGATACAAGCAGGATTTATTTCGCGTGATTTCTCTTGGCAAATAAAAGATGGAAAAACATCAAAACTAAGCCATTATCGATTATCTGATAATTATTTGCGGTTCTATTTAAAGTATATCGAACCCAATAAGCGAAAAATTGAGTCTGACATCTTTCAAGAGAGAACCCTCACTTCATTACCAGCATTAAGTACCATCATGGGATTACAGTTTGAAAATCTTGTATTAAATAATCGAAAATTAATACATAAGTTATTAGATATTCGCGCAGAAGATATCATATCTGAAGGACCTTATTTTCAACGAAAAACTGCAAGACAACTTGGATGTCAAATAGACTATTTGATCCAAACAAGATTTGATTGTTTATATGTTTGTGAAATTAAATTCTCTAAATACGAAATTAAAAATGATATTATCGAAGCAATGGAAGAAAAAATTTCGCGACTTAAGATACCTAGATATTTTTCTTGTAGACCTGTTCTTATTCATGTAAATGGAGTTAGTGAAGAATTAGAAGATAGCCAATATTTCGCGAAAATTATTAGCTTTGACCGGCTATTAAATAATCATTTAAGCGAATAAATCTCATGAAGGCCATGGGTAATAATAGAAGAGAAATAAAATGAATAAAGCACTCACCCTACTCATACTAATTTTTTTAATCATGTTAATTCCGATTACAAATGCAAAAGTGCTAGATCAATCTTCAGAAAAAATATTTTCTTTCAAACGATTCGGTCAAGTTGTTCCATCTCCAAATGGAAAAGAAACAGCTTTTATTGTAAAGCAATTAAATCAGTCAACGAAAAAATGGAATTATCTGTTATATTTAAAAAATTCCCAGAATGAATATAAAATTATTTATAACAATACACATCCAATTTTTTCCCCTCGATGGTCACCCAACGGAAAATATCTCGGATATATTGCGCCTGGAAAAAAGTTCGATAGCATTTGGATTACTGACATTGATAGTCTCAAATCTTATAAACGTGTTGAATATGCAAATGATATTTTATCTTTTCAATGGTCTCCTAATCAAAAATTATTTGCGTTTCTTTCAAATGAAAAAAATAATAATTCTGATTCTGAATTAATTGATGTAGAAAATAATTATAATAATATTCGTTTATTTGTTGTGACAATTGATAGCACTATTGCGCATGTTAGAGCGATTACTCCAGAAAATATTAGCATTACTTCGGGTTTTTTATTACCCGGATTTGATTGGTCTCCTGATACAAAAAACATTGTATTTAGTTATCAAGCTAAACCTGGCATGAGTGATCCTTATCAGGGTAAGATTGGGTTTGTGAATTTGGAGACAAAACAAATCACAAAATTACCCTATTCAGATTCACATGCAGTTGGGCAAGTATTGTATTCTCCAGATGGAGCATGGATAGCTTTTGAATCTAGTATTGCTTTACTTTCAGATAAGAAAACTCTTAGTAATAATCCCTACATTAACAATCAAATTTGTGTGTCTAATACAAAAACGTTTAAGACATTTTGTTTAGGAAAAACGTTTAACGAAAATTCTTTGCTTTTAGGATGGAACCAGTCAAGCAGCGGGGTGTATATTGTCGAATCTTATAAGAGCACCGGATCAAGAATCTATTTGCTTGATATTCACTCAACAGCACCGAAACTTATTTCTGATATCAATGGATTTATTGATTTACCTACATTGACTCTCAACAATAAACATTCTTATTTTGGATTTAGATATGAAACCTTTGCTGCTGCTCCAGAAGCTTTTGTGAGCAAAACAACCCCATTTAAATTACAAAAAATAAGCTCTATTCAAAATCCCGCAAAAGTGAATGAGGGGAATTCTGAATTAATCCATTGGCGATCGAAAGATAATAACGAAATTGAAGGCATTCTTATTACACCTCGCAGTTATAATCCAAAAATGAAATACCCTCTGTATGTTGATATTCATGGTGGCCCTGCGGATGCTTGGACTAATCGATTTGTAAATGGTTGCGATGAGCATGGTAATTTATTTGTTCCAACTAGCTGCACGGCGAATTTGCTTGATTTAGGTTTTATTATATTCCAACCGAATATTCGTGGCAGTGATGGGTATGGAAAAAATTTTCGAATTGCGAATCAGGGAGATTTGGGCGGTAAAGATTTTGATGATGTGATGACGGGTATCGATTTCCTTATTCAACAAAAGAAAATAGATTCAAAACGTATTGTTATTGCAGGATGGAGTTACGGGGGATTTATGACTGCATGGGCAATTACTCAAACAAATCGATTCGCTTTAGCTATTGATGGTGGAGGTAAGACTGACATGATTTCATTTGCAGGAACAACCGATATGCAATGGATTCAGCCTCAATATTTAGGAGCTTATCTTTGGGATGATAGTCATCTTTATGTAAATCACTCTGCTATATTTCATGTGAAAAATATACAAACGCCTTTGCTTATCTTACATGGAGAAAATGATAAGCGAGTTCCAATTGGCCAAGCGTATGAATTTTATAATGGACTAAGAGATCAACATAAAACAGTAACAATGCTGGTGTTACCACGTACAGGTCATGCGCCAACGGATCCTGATCTTATTGTTTCTAGTATCAAAGAAGTTAATAGATGGTTACAAATAAAATCTCTTCATCATGATGATCCGTCAATCTCCAGTTAATGCACCAAAACTGTACCCAAAACTGGATGTACGCGAACCTAGTGGCTTGATTGTTAAGCATCTCTTAATATTTTGATATGTATAATCGTACGCTTTGAATTTCAAGAGTGATCAATAGTCATGACCAGATCCCATAACAATGTTGCGCCAAAAAATGAGTCCCTCTCTTCTTTTTCATACTTAACCGGAAATTCAACCATTCCAAAACCCAAGGCAATCTGGGTTAAAGATCAAAGAGGAGAACATCTGTCATCTGTTGATGAAATTGAAAAAGAATGTAAATTTACATGGACAGAAGATGTGATTGCTTTTACAACCACGCCCATCACTGGCGATTGCTTACCGGCGACTGAATCAGCAGTACGCCAGAGGAAAGGACTTGCTGAAAAAACGGAAGGTGAAGAATTAGTTTCAACACTATCTTGAAAATTTAGATAACTTTACGGATTTATTTGCTCTTTTTGATATGGAAGATTGTGGAAAAGGTGTCGTTGTAAGAAACCATATTAAACAAGGTGACTTCGTTACATTGTACAGTGGAAGTTTAGAACCAATCATTGATGATACGGGTCTTGTGAGCATCCCTTTACAAGGACCTGATTCAGACTCAAGTTGTCTAGAAATCGTTTGTGATCATCATTCAAGTTCAAATACTCATAGCAGCTACAATGCTTCTGCTACTTTATTTTTAGTAGGCCTTACCTCTATGCCTATACTTGGAAACTGCCTGGTTGATTCAAGTAAATATGGTAATATGAGCCGCTTTCTTCCTCATCTTCCCAAAGAGGAAGAATTAAAAGATTTAAATTTATCTAATATAGATGAAATCGCCACTACCAATTTAAATTGCAAGCAAGTCAAAATAGGATGTAAATTATTACCCGCATTTATTGCTACACGTGATTTAAAGCCTAATGAATTGATGGGTATCTCCTATGGTCCAGAGTACTGGCAAGCCTTAGATAAATCATTTTGGCTATTCAAAAAAACCGGCGAAAAACTTGCGGAAGTTAAATATAACGAAAATGGAAAATTAGTATTAATAAGACGCGCTCCTGAACAAGTTCAAATCGACATAACATCAAGCGACGCTTCAATATCTAGTTCTTCTTCAAGTAATAGTCCTAGATTTTTCCAAGCAGCACCTTCTTCACCTGAATTAACAAGAAAACTATTATTGCCTCAAGAACAACCAACCCCAGGATGTTGGGAAGCATTTAAAAAATGCTTCAGAAGGCATTAGGGATGCATAGTCATCGCGCTAGCGTACACACAATATTTTGAGTTTACCGAGTGCACGCGGGCGCGAAAGTATTTAACACTCTTACTTAAGAATTGCCATACCCTCTACGTGGTTGTTCCAAATCTGCTTCCTGAGTATTAGTGTCTGTCACAGCAGCCTGCTCTGAATTCTCAGACTTTGGAGTATTGGCCACAGCCTTAGGCGATGATGGTGACACTACCATTGCTGCCGCTTTTTCGGGTTGCTGAGATAGAGTTAATGCATCCATCCCTAACCCACTTAGTATGGCGCTAGTATCACTTTGTTTCTTAGGCGGCTCTATATAAATTAAAGTGGGTTCGTTTTCTTTGGCGAATACCGCTGCTTTGGCAGCTTTATATTCTTCAACAGCTGCTTTAACCACCTTTAGCACCTCTCTGTCCTTTTTTACCTGTCTTACTTTTGCTTCACATTCTCTTAATTTTTCTTTTAACTTAGCTAATTCTAATTCTTCGGCATGACTTTTGGCGGCTGATTCAGCTGCTGCAGCTTCCCCTACTGTGGCTCTTTGCATTATAAAATCCTTTTGTTAATTAAAAATTTCTTAAAGACACGTGATTTCACGCAACAATATATTCTTACAATGCATAGCAAGATGCAATACTATCCTATTTTTTTGTCGGCCGAGAATATGTGACACTACTATCATCAGTTGCTTTTTTATCTGTTGGCTTAGAATATTTTTTTGCAGTAGTCTGAATAGATAAATCATCTTTTGAAAAAATAGATTTATAAGATAGTTTATTAGGTTTTTTTTCTTCTGCTCTACTTTGCAATAACTCTACAACACTTGCTCCGCCAAGTACTGTTTGCTTTTGACTATGCACATGCGCAAGCATCAAGGGCGTCCGACCGGCATCATCTTTAGCATCGAGACTTGCTCCGCAACCTAATATTTTTTTAACAAGACTAAGCTGCTCTTCTCTATAAACATAAAAATTCTGTACTGCATAATGCAAAGCAGTCATGCCCTTTCCATCAGCACTCGTAATCGGTATGCCCCTTTCTACTAATAAATCAATAACGCTATTATTATTTTGAGCACCCATAAGAACTTTTCCACAACTCACCATCACCAATTTTAATAATTTTTCATTAGCTAAAACTCTCTCAAGAAGCTCATTATGACCTTTAAATATAAAACGATGATTTAAACCTAAGGCAATGATGAGCACATCTCTGTCGCTAAATTCAGGTTGGGATAATATGGCAGACACACGATCTAAATATCTATTTTTTTCTTGTTTTAATATACTCTTTTCATTTTCCACTAACTCTATAACAGGCTCTGCTTGCTGAGGAAAAGCAGGCTCATTTTTTAAATCTTCTATAGTCAAGATTTTACGATTCGCACAAATACTTTTTATAATTGTTTCTTTTTCCTCATGCGTTAAATGAGTTTGCTGATCCAAAACTTCACGCGCATAATTGACTGTATTTATTTTTAAACTTTTTGCAGTTGCTGTTGATGCAAACGGTGATTTTCTCACTGCTATTTGATTATTGTCGTGATGAAAAATAACAGTATTGCCCGACTTCCAAATGCCGCCTCCCATAGATGTGATAGGTGCATTTAAATCTGGGTAGCCACCTGACGCTCTAGCATCGGTCGCTAGACTTTCTTGTAAATCTTTTGAATCGCTCCACGGCCCCGTACCACTAAAAATTACACGCGGATAATTTGCAGATAACCTTTCTAAAAATGATTTTGTAAAACCAGCCTTCTCTGCGGTTACAAGATTGTCCGCATGACATGCTTCTAAGGTAATTGCGATTTCATCCTTTTGCTCGGGTGTAGTTTTTAAAATATCTCGTATTAATTCGTCAAACTTAGCGTCATAAATTTGCTCGCTATCGTCGGGCGGATGACTGAAATCATCATGCGCATGATAATTGCCGAATCCATATTTACTTTCAGCATCACCATGACCCATCAGATAAACTTTGTGTGTTCTAGCGAATATATCTTTTTTTTCAGGAGGTAAATGCTTTTGTAATTCAGTTAAGCTGGAAAAAACTGTGGCGACTTATCACACTCTTCAAAAAAATAAAATTGTAACTCTGAAGTATCTTTTTTTAAAAATACGCCAATTGACAGGTAATTATCATTACCAAAACGTTCCTTGATCCATAAGTTTTCATGAACACTTTTATTGTTAAAATGAACTTTAGGGTCTGGATTAAGTACCATTATTTCTACTGCAGATTCTTTGGGCATAAAGTGTGCCATTAAATTTATAGTTTATATTCGTAATTATAATATAATCGTTTTATTAATTTTTTAGTAAATCCTTATGTTTCCCATAAGTATTTGAATTTTTGCTGAAATTTAAAAATATCATTTTACTGTTTTGAAAGCGAAGAGAAAGACTCCGTTGATTGTTTTGAAATGTTGATTTTAAATAATATTTGATATAACTTACCTGGCTTCCAACAGAGAGGACATCCATGGAAAACAAAAAATTAGTCGATGTCATCGAACTCAGCAAAAAACTCTGCGACCAACCTATCGAATGCAAATTGGTTTACGCGACGTCAGAAAATTTTTTAGGTCGGCCCGTACAAGGTTATCATCCAGATGCTGCCGATTTTTGTCTGCTTACACCAAAAGCCGCAGACGCATTATGCCAAGTCCAAAATCACTTGAACCAGCAAGGCCTGGGATTATTTATTTTTGATGGCTATCGTCCCTTACAGTCGGTAAAAGATTTTTGTAAATGGATGCATGAACCCGCGCAAAATGACTATGAATTAAAACGTAAAGCAATTCATTATCCGCATATTGAAAAAAATCAATTAGCAGATTTAGGTTATGTGTGTGATACGGTATCTGAACATTGTTTTGGTGATACAGTTGATCTTTCGCTCATCGATTTGAACAACAAAAAATTGCTGGAGATGGGCGCTGTCTTTGATTATTTCGATGAACTCTCGCATATTACAGCGACCGAAGAAACAGTAGGCAGTACTGCTTTAAAAAACCGACAAATTTTATCTGCAGCGATGCAACAAGTTGGTTTTAGGCCTTATGAAAAAGAGTATTGGCATTTTACGTTTTGTGAAAGGGAAATTGAAAATCCTATGGATTTTGAAATTACTGTAGATTGTCGGGGAACGTCTTGAAAAAAAACCACGTCATCCCGCGACACATTTGTCATCCTGAACGAAGTGAAGGATCTCCCTGTTATAACGCGGAGATCCTTCACTTCGTTCAGGATGACAAAAACATCGCGGGATGACGTATTTTATTTAATCGCCCTCCCATTCACCGTCAACTTCCCTTCAATCCATTGAAATAAAACCACATAGTCATTTTTTTCTTCTTTAATATAACCTTGACTCAACAATTCCTTCAATTGCGCTTGCAACTGCTCATTCGCACTCCGTTGATATTCAATAACTTTACGCAACAAAAATTGATAGGGATTCCTCAGTTGCGAATATTGCCAGCCTAATTGATAAGAGACTCGTAGTGAAATTTTTCGATCCAGAAATAAATCTTTAATGGCTTTTTCATAATCATCGACTGAAACTAAAGCTCTTTGCATTTCCACAAATTCTTCGCCAGACTTTTCTGGTAATTGATCGCTCTCTACCAGCATTTTAATTAAATACGTATTTTGTTTGCTAGCTGCTGTCATTTGATCACGCACCGACAATAACAAATCACGATCCGGGTAGGAGGCTTCACGTATCGATGTTGGCATGCCCGCTATAATTCCAATCACATCATCCATCAATTTTTTAGAAATGGATAAATTCGCCCGTGCTTTTGCAGTCGTGACAATATCATGCACATTATTCGGCGCCTCAAAATTACGTTCCGGCCAGTTGATTGCTGCATTGATGGTTAAGTTTCCTTTGAATGCATTTAGTCTAAATTGATCGAGATTAATTTCAGTCCCCGGCGTGACAATCTTAGGTAAAATCATCGAAATTTTTTGTTTAAGCTGCCCCTGATATTCTTCGCCATTTTTTGCGAATTGCTGATAAGCCTCAATCAAATTATATATTGTCTTCGCATCCAATCCATGTGCGCTAAGCTCTAAATGCATAGGGCCAATCACGTCACCACCATAATTAATTTCGAAGATATCTAATTTTCTAGCACCGCTCACGACACCGGAAATTTCATCCGATGCGCCAGAAAAATTGAGCTCCGCAATTGTAAGAAATTCATCACCTTCTTCCTGAAAAGTAATTTTCGGCACCTCGATATAATGTGTCCCTAACCACAAACCGTTTGGAGCTAAATGGTGATTGAATTTCAGATTAATTTTGTCGATATCGATGGAATCATCCGAATTGTAGATTGAAAAGTTTGATAAAGTTAACTCACCACTCACGCGTTTTTGCTTTGGCTCAATCCAAACATCAGAAACAAAATCATTTAATTGCAGATGCGTGCGACTGATAGGATCAAGCATTTGCAACCCAGATATTTCAAGATGATTAAAATAGTTACCCAGAAGCGACACAAAATCGTCATCCGATTTCAGCTTGGCACTCGGCATACCCAACAACAATAGCGAACCAGTGTCTGGCGTCATTTCAAATTTACTTTGAATTGCAGCCAAGCCAAAAACACCAGGTGCATTGTTAGAAAAAATAATAGGTCCGTGCTGAACATGCTGCTTAACAATAAATTGATACTGTTGATTTGTATCATTAACGGGAATATTCAACATTTTCAGGACAGCTTGTAATTGCTTACTATCAATCTCAACTGATAACTTGATTTCTGAACTCGTCCAACCACGTTGATAATCTAAAATTTCGATATGAATACTGTCTTGTGAATTATAAAACGCAATTAAATCACGATAACTCGCCCGGAAACCGAAGCCAGCGACGAGAGGTCCAAATACCAAAATTAAAATCACTAACAGAACCACACTCGTTAT
Organism: uncultured Coxiellaceae bacterium; assembly: GCA_964489265.1. Taxonomy (GTDB): domain Bacteria; phylum Pseudomonadota; class Gammaproteobacteria; order DSM-16500; family DSM-16500; genus CAYRUP01. The sequence goes on along the minus strand of CAZAXX010000029.1, from coordinate 17,683 downwards.
GATTTTACGCATAGAGTTTAACCCTTTTGTTATCCTCCATGACGTGTGACAGAAATTTCTATGCTGTTTCTATATATTCTACTATTAATTGTATACTACGTTTGCCACGAAATTCGTTGACATCCATGCGATATGCAATATTAACTGCATTGCAACGATAATTAGGCCATTGATTTATATCAACATTGAAGGCAATCGCATCAATTGTCTGATTTTCTTTGCTTAAAGTCATTTTAAGGTGCCGCCCGCCCACCAATCGCTGTTCCAGTACCTCAAATACCCCATCAAACAAAGGCTCCGGAAATGACTGGCCCCAAGGACCTGCTTCACGCAATACTTCGGCTACATCAAGTGACAATTCAGTCAGATGTAATTCACCATCGCTCATGACTGCATTCTGCAAATCAACTTGCGCTAACTTTGCTGTCACAGCTTGATTAAACGCATGAGAAAATTTTTCAAACTCAGCGCGCGGCACAGTTAAACCTGCCGCCATCGCATGACCACCGAATTTATGAATGAGATCTGGATATTGTGTTGCAATATCGGCAAGCACATCACGAATATGAACGCCAGGAATAGAACGCGCAGAACCTTTCAACTCGGTTTCAGTTGATAATGCAAAGGCAATCACAGGACGATGCAAACGATCTTTAATTCGTCCCGCTAAAATTCCAATCACACCTTGATGCCAATCATCATCAAATAAACAGATTCCATAGGATGTCGTTTCATTTTCTGGATGAATTTTTTTAAGTGCATCCAATGCTTGCTCTTGCATATCTTGCTCGATGACACGACGCTCGTCATTTAATTGATTTAATAGTTGCGCCATTTCACGTGCTTTTGCTAAATCATCACATAACAAACACTCAATTCCCAATGCCATATCATCCAATCGTCCTGCAGCATTCAAACGCGGTGCCACTGCAAAACCTAAATCCGCTGCCATGATACGCGCTTGATTTCGACCGCTAATTTCAAGCATAGCAGTAATACCTGGCACACAATGTCCTGCGCGAATTCGACGTAAACCCTGATACACCAAAATGCGATTGTTATGATCCAGTGACACCACATCTGCAACCGTGCCGAGCGCGACGAGATCCAGTAATTTTGACATATTCGGTTCTGGAATATTTTTTTGTTGAAACCAATTCAGTTCGCTCAAATAACGCCGCAGCGCCAACATGACATAAAAAATAACGCCAACACCCGCCGTGTTTTTACTCGCAAAGGTATCACCCGGTTGATTGGGATTCACGATTGCATCAGCGACTGGTAGTGTTTCTGCTGGTAAATGGTGATCGGTAATAACAACTTTTATTCCCGCTTCTTTTGCTGCACTGACACCGGCATGATTTGAAATACCATTGTCGACAGTCACAATGACATCTGGTTGAAATTCTTTGGCAACCTGAACTAATTCGGGCGTTAAACCATAACCAAATGCAAATCGATTAGGTACGAGATATTGCACATACGCAGCACCAAAACTTTTTAAAGCACGAATCGCCACCACACTGCTGGTTGCACCATCCGCATCAAAATCACCGATCACAACGATGCGTTGCTGCTTTATGACGGCATCAGAAAGTAATTGCACTGCTTTATCAATGCCAAGTAAATCATGATATGGCAACAAGTGTTCTAGATTGCGCTCAAGTTCTTGCACGGATGCAACGCCGCGCGCGCGATAAATTCGTTGCAGCAGCGGATGAAGATTGTGATCGATAGAGTCGATAGGTAAAGCACGCCGTTTTATTATTTTTTTTGTCATGGGTTCTTCCTTAAATTTTTAAAATGCGACTCTAGCGCGAATGCAAAATCTTATTATTATATTTATTCGTCGCTGCCACACCCCAAATACAGGAAAGTAGCCAGATAGCAATTAGAAGGGCGTATAATTTCGTTCTTAAGGCTAACAGCGCAAAAATCAGCATAACAGTTCCACCCGTTACGGATGAATACAATAGGCCGACAGGTCCGAAAAATAGGCAAAACAATAATGTGACTGCGACGCTTTTGAAGGGTAACACGTTCAATTTAGATTGCATAAAATCGTTCATAAGGGCACTCATTTTCCAAAGTAGATAACTAACATAACACGATCATCAGCACTGTCAATCTGCCTTATATAACTAGCTGAGAAGTATGAAAAAAATGTATCACTGGTTTTCAGATATACTTATGTAAGAGGGGGATAAAATGAGCGCACCTAGAAGCCCTAACGAAAGATATGAATCTGCATTAGGAAATCCAGGTTTTGACGAGCAGGCAAATAAAGAGTTAACCGAACTTCGACCTGAAGAGTTAGGCTTGCTTCTTGAAGCAAAATTGGCGCATATTGATGAACAAAAACATCCCCAAGGATACAGTTTAAATTTTCAAAGACAATACTTTATTAACAAGAAAACTCTGAAGATTTTTATAAACGTTATTTTAAAATATCCTGGCTGTGTTCATTCTATCGATCTCACTCACACGGGCTTACTCTCTTCCCAGATTCTTCCTATCATTAATCAGTTAATTACCTTAGAAAATCCGCCTAATCTCCACTGGAAACCTAGCAAGGAACTTCTTAAGGTGCGAGGAGGAGGAGGAGAAGATCCAGATCAGTCGGCATACTGTATGCGGATGATCGAATATTTAAATTCGATACGAAAGTTGCATTTTTTTAATCTATTTTCAATTCCATTACCGACAAAAATAATCATGAAAAATATTTGTCGCACAATTATAAAACTTGAATCAGAAATACTTAATTCGTGGCTTGGCAATGATTCCAGAAGAGCGCAAAGTAAAGCACTACAAGAATTGATCGACGAAATTACCACTCTTATGAGTGGTGATTTGCATCACCAACCACTTGCCCGTCTAAATAAAATTTTGCAAGAATCAAGCGGAGAATTTTCTTCCGTATTTACCGAAGACAGAGCAAGCACATTATTTGCAGAAGCAAGAAACCAGCTCTCGTCACCAGAATTCACAGAGAAAATATACGAAACCGGATTAATAGTTGCTTGTGGCGACTATTGGACGCAGGTGGTAAAAAAACAAGAATTTGCTAATAAAGGAAAACTTATTTCGACAGTAGAACATGCCTTAATTTTGTATATCGCGAATATAAGCAATCGATCAGAGCAAGAAGAAAAATTTGATGATGTATCGACAGAAAATATGCTTCATAGCAATGCACTTTACTGTTTGCAATTAGGTGAATTTAATTTAGCAGCTGATAAAGAAAGAGCATACATGTGGTTTGATATCGTTGTTCTGTTACCTGATGTCTTCACATTTGTAACTGAGGCATTGGAAAACACATCTGCGGGTTCGCCTCTTTCACAAACAATCAGACATTTTCTTGAATTTGCCCTCGAGAATAAACACGATTATGAGTCAATCACCGCTGTAGAACTCGCTATGATTCAGACAGCACTCGATAAATTCCAACCACCCAGCGCACAACAAAGTGAGCCTCAAGAAGAAGAGAAAACAGCAGTTTTTCACTTTGAGCAAGGTCCTACTTTATTTGCGAGATCAGCAAGTGCCAGTGCAGATGATTCTGTTTTATCAATAAATGACATCGTAGCGCGTTTAGCGGAGCATCTTGAGGCTTTTCGCAGCATGGATCCCGCAAAAGAAAATAAACTTATTCAATATTTGTCGGGCGTGCTCGATAAATTTTTAAATCAAAATTTAAATTTGCGTACTTTAGCGGAAATGGAAACGGAGATTAGCAGATTAAAATCAGCCACGACGGAAGTACAAGACCGTGATAAAAACGTATTAAAATTAGTTAATCATTTACTGACTGATTTACGTGAGGGCAACCTCACTACGGATCAAATTAAAGAAGCACTGAAAGAAAGAAAAAATAAATCGCCTAGTGTCTAACTTCTCATATAGAGCAGCGGCGTCATTGCGAGCCCAGCGTTTTTTGCTGGGCGTGGCAATCCAGGTGACGTTATCTCACAGACGGACAAAGATGCTCTTGCACCTTCTCTAACAACCGATCTTCGCCTTCACGTAAATTCGCTTGCAGCGCTTGTTTTGTCGCAGAAAATTGACTAGACGCAAAAAACGTATGCATGCTGTATGCCACGTTATTTTTTTCTTGTGTCGCCAATGACGCTGCATATTTTAGATATGAATCATGAAACGCTTTTACAATTGTTTCGACTTTATGGCGCATTCCATAAAATACGCGCATGAAAGGCCGGAAAATTCCCTGACCATCTTCGACGCCTGGGAATGCGCCTGTCGTTGCCAATTCTATCGCCTGACGGAAAACAGCTTGGACGTTATTGAAATAATCAGTGGGTGGTAAGAGTCCTTCTTTAACTTCAACACCAGGAAGTACTTTATTACCAAAACCAAAACGATCTCGATAACCAGTGCATACCTTGAAAACTTTTTTCACGGCAGAATAACCACCTAATGTTAGCGTATTCACAATGCCTTTAATGATTCGCCCGCCGTTAAACGGTTTTTGATTCAGACAATCAACAACAGGACGCAACGTACAATTATAAATTCCCTTGAGTGTTTTTCTGAACATGAAAGCGGGTATTGCCGCGACAACACCTGTGGTCACACCTGCAATCAGAATGGCTGGGTCTTTTATGGTTTTATGCCAATTTTTGAAATAAGCGCCCACCAGATCAATTGCATTGGTAACAATTGCTGCCGTTACAACCAAAGGTGATGTGATTACGCCATAAACAACTTTTGCAACCGTGCCACGCTCATCTTTATAGGCTAAATGCGGGCCCATAACGCCTTTTTCACCTAACAAATTAAATGAACAACGGATGTTATGCCAGAAAGAGAGCCAACTGTTTTTAGCGATGGCGGCTGTGAAATCAATTGCATTGGTGACTAACGCAACGGGCACTACCAGGGGTGCTGATAAAATTCCAAAACCTATTCTTGCAACGATATGACGATCATCTTCATAAGGCTTATGCTCGCCAAACACACCATCTTTACCCAGCAAATTATAGCTAGAACGTAAATTGCGCCAGAAGGATAATCCAGTGTGCTTGATCATCGAGCATATTGCATCAAATGTATTGGTGATGATCGCAATGGGAACTTGCAAAGGTGCAGATAAAATTCCAAAACCAATTTTTGTAACAACATGACGATCATCTTCATAAGGTTGATGCTCGCCTAAAATCCCGTGTTTTCCCAGTAAATTATAGCTGGAACGTAAATTGCGCCAGAACGATAACCCAGTGTGCTTGATCATCGTGCATAGCGCATCAAATGTATTCGTGATGATCGCAATGGGAACTTGCAAAGGTGCTGATAAAATTCCAAAACCAATTTTTGCAACGATATGACGATCATCTTCATAAGGCTGATGCTCGCCTAAAATCCCATGTTTTCCCAGTAAATTATAGCTGGAACGTAAATTGCGCCAGAAAGATAACGCAGTGTGCTTGATCGTCGTGCATAGTGCATCAAATGTATTGGTGATGATCGCAGCGGGAACTAGCAAAGGTGTCGATAAAATTCCAAAACCAATTCTTGCAACGATATGACGATCATCTTCATAGGGCTGATGCTCGTCTAAAATCCCGTGTTTTCCCAGTAAATTATAGCTGGAACGTAAATTGCGCCAGAAGGATAATGCAGTGTGCTTGGCTATCGTGCACAACATATCAAACATATTTGTAATGTAAGCAACAGGAATTAACAAAGGTGCGGATAAAATTCCAAAACCAATTCGTGCACCGATATGACGATCATCTTCATAAGGCTGATGCTCGCCTAACACACCGTAGTTACCCAGTAAATTATAGTTGGAACGTAAATTGCGCCAGAATGATAATCCTGTGTGCTTGATCGACGTGCATAGTGCATCAAATGTATTGGTGATGATCGCAGCTGGAATGAGAAAAGGCGCAGATAAAATTCCGAAACCAATTCTTGCAACGATATGACGATCATCTTCATAGGGCTGATGCTCGTCTAAAATCCCGTATTTACCCAGCAAATTATAACTGGAACGTAAATTGCGCCAGAAGGATAACGCAGTGTGCTTAACCATCACGCATAACGCATCAAACGTGTTGGTGATGAGCGCAGCGGGAATTAGCAAAGGTGCCGATAAAATTCCAAAACCAATTCTTGTAACTACATGACGGTCATCTTGGTAAGGTTGATGGTCGCCTAAAATCCCATGTTTTCCCAGTAAATTATAACTGGAACGTAAATTGCGCCAGAAGGATAACCCAGCATGCTTAGCCATCGTGCATAGCGCATCAAATATATTCGTGATGAGGGCAATAGGAACAAATAAAGGCGCTGATAAAATTCCAAAACCGATTTTTGCACATTTATTTCTAGTATCATCTTCGAGAAGTTGATACTCACCTAGTACACCATGTTTACCCAGTAAATTATAGCTAGAATATAAATTACGTAAGAAGGATATTCGAGTGTGTTTGGCTGTCGTGCGTAATACATCAAACAGATTAGTGATGATGGCCGTTGGAATAAATAGAGGCGCTGATAAAATTCCAAAAGCAATTCTTACCGCTTTATGCCGATCATCTTGGTAAGGTTGACGCTCGCCTAACACACCATATGTTCCCAGCAAATTATAGCTGGAACGTAAATTACGCCAGAAGGATAACGCAGTGTGCTTGACTGTCACGCATGCTGCATCAAACAAATTGGTAATCATAGCAAGAGGCAGAACCAACGGTGCAGATAAAATTCCAAAACCAATTCTTACCGCTTTATGCCGATCATCGTTGTAGAGTTGATGTTCGCCCAACACACCATGCTTACCCAATAAATTATAGCTGGAACGTAAATTACGCCAGAAGGATAACGCAGTGTGCTTGACTGTCACGCATGCTGCATCAAACAAATTGGTAATCATAGCAAGAGGCAGAACCAACGGTGCAGATAAAATTCCAAAACCAATTCTTACCGCTTTATGCCGATCATCGTTGTAGAGTTGATGTTCGCCCAACACACCATGCTTACCCAATAAATTATAGCTGGAACGTAAATTACGCCAGAAGGATAACGCAGTGTGCTTGACTGTCACGCATGCTGCATCAAACAAATTGGTAATCACGGCAAGAGGCAGAACCAACGGTGCGGATAAAATTCCAAAACCAATTCTTGCAACGATATGACGATCATCTTCATAGGGTTGATGCTCATCTAAAACCCCATGTTTTCCCAGTAAATTATAGCTGGAACGTAAATTACGCCAGAAAGATAATCCAGTGTGCTTCATCGTCGTGCAGATTGCGTCAAAGGTGTTAGTGATGATGGCAGCAGGAATTAACAAAGGTGCGGATAAAATTCCAAAACCAATTTTTGTAAATACATGACGATCATCTTCATAAACCTGATGCTCGCCTAACACACCCACTTTACCCAGTAAATTATAGCTAGAACGTAAATTGCGCCAGAAAGATAACGCAGTGTGCTTAACCATCACGCATAACGCATCAAACGTATTCGTGATGATCGCAATGGGAACTAGCAAAGGTGCAGATAAAATTCCAAAACCAATTCTTGCAACGATATGCCGATCATCTTCGTATGCTTGACGCTCACCTAACACACCTTGTTTTCCCAACAAATTGTAGCTAGAACGTAAATTGCGCCAGAAAGATAATCCAACGTGCTTGATCGTCGTGCAGACTGCATCAAAGGTATTAGTGATGATGATAAGTGGAAGAACTAACGGTGCTGATAAAATTCCAAATCCAATTTTTGCAACTGCATTGCGATCATCCTCATAGAGCTGATGCTCGCCTAACACACCATTTTTTCCAAGTAAATTATAACTGGAACGCAAGTTTCGCCAAAAAGATAATGCTGTCTGCTTACCACTCGCGAAAACGCAATCAACCATATTTGTTACTAAAACAACAGGAAACACAATAGGAAGTGTCAACACACCAGAAATGAATTTAACGACAGAATTGCGCGGATCTGCAAGCGTTTCTTTCTTACCCATAATTCCATATTCACCCAGCAGGTGATAAAAATTATAAGTATTGTTCGCGATAGCACTTCCCATATGAGAAAGAATATTAACGACACCAATGCCAGCACCTGCTAAACCAAGAAAATTATCCAGAACATCTGGCATGGTTTCATAAATATCCCAACCGCCATTATTTCTCACCCATTCCCGCCATGCATCCGGCACACCAGCAGGAAGCAGACCGTCCTGTAAATAAGGTCGCAAACCACTCGATCCAAATAAAACCTTATCGATCAGATATCCAATAAGATTGATACCCGACAGTGCAATGGGCTGCAGAATTTTTTTCCGAACCCAGTTCAGCACATCCCATACGCCTCGCCCTACCCACTTAAGAAATTGCCACACCGCATTTTTAGCGATGATCAAACCATTTTTGATCGCATGCAGGATTTGCCCACAACCATCTCGACACGCTGCCAGAAGTTGGGTGATCGCTTGCCATACCTCATTTGCAGCTCCAAGATTATTATCTGGAACGGGCGGATTCCCATGAGCTCTCATAACACATTCCTTATTATTCCGTGTAATTTCAATCGGTTATACAGGAAACAATTTTTTTGTCAACCGTTCTTAAAATAAGCACATTATGCTATATTGTTCTTGTTTTCTAACCAATCAAGGATTGAAATAAAATGTCAACGCAAGAAGATATCAAAATAGAAATTTTTCCAACAGTTTTCCCGCAATTTAATGCAAAAAATAATTTTCCTGCCGATCATGTCACGACGACATTATTGGTAAATCGTTTGAAACACGGTCATTTGCGTTCGATGCAACGCTTGAATGAAGGCGATCAAATTCATTTTTTGATGACACAACTCACTGGCTTAAGCCAATCCGATTTAGATGAGCTTGATGTCGAAGATTCAGCAAAATTATCAGAAGTTATTTTTGGTTTCATGCGTCGCTTTGCACAAATCGCCAAAGAAATGGCGCGTTAATAATTGATAGCGCAACATAGTTTTATGTTGCGCTAACTTTCAGGTGGAGAAAATAACAATGACAGGTCTCGCGCTTGATGATAATCAAGCTAAATACCAAATCAAAGCTTACAAACCCGGTAACATTCAAATTAACGACACGACTTATTCTCATAGTCTCATTGTTTCTCCGGAAATATTAATCGACAATTGGTCTCCGCAACATATTTCCGAACTAACCCAGAACGATTTAAAAATTATTATCGAATTGAGTCCAGCTATTTTATTAATTGGCACAGGTAGCACCTTAGAATTTCCAGATTTAGCTGTGTATGGTGATTTAATTAATGAAGGTATCGGTGTTGAAGTCATGGATACCAGTGCAGCATGTCGTACTTATGCTGTTTTAACTGCGGAAAATCGCAATGTTGTTGCTGCCTTAATAATAAAATAACCAGAGCACATATGATCAAAACAAAAAAATACACACTGATTGCCGCGATTATTTGCATACTTGCATCGACCTTTTATATGTATGAATTCACTTTGCAAGTTTCGCTCGGTGTGATGACCAATGAATTAATGCAAGATTTACGTTTAAATGCGGCAAGTTTAGGTTTGGTTTCTGCATTTTATTATTACGCATACACGCCGATGCAAATACCGGCCGGTTTTTTACATGACTGGTTTGGTCCGCGCCGCGTGATCACGTTTGCCATTCTAACGTGTGCGCTAGGCGCATTTTGTTTTAGTTTTAGCACGGGTATTTTCAATGCATCCGCAGGACGTTTTTTAATGGGCATTGGCTCGGCATTTTCATTTTGTGGTGCCTTGATGTTAATTGCGCGCTGGTTTCCTCCGACCTATTTTGCTGTGCTCTCTGGAATTGTGCAGCTGATGAGTTCGGTTGGCGCAATCGGTGGTGAATTACCTTTAGCAATCGCCGTGCATCATCTTGGTTGGCGACAAAGCATGTTGTATTTAGCACTATTTGGAGTTGGATTAGCTATTCTGGTTTGGTTCATTGTACGTGATACGCCACCTAATGCAGCAATTCCATTACATAACATCACACACTCGCATCATCCTGAAATTCCCAATAAATTTAAACTGGTGTTTGGTCGCATGTCTGCCTGGTGGACGGCTATTTATTCATTTTTAATTTGGGCACCTATCGCTGCTTTCGCTGGACTGTGGGGCGTACCCTTTCTTGTTTGTGCTTATCATTTAACAACTGTCGATGCATCACTTGCCTGTGCTGCTATTTGGATTGGTGTCGGTTTAGGCTCGCCTTTGAGTGGCTGGATCTCAGAATACATTGAACGTCGCTGCATTGTATTAACTGTCTGTGGCGCACTTGGAATTTTGTCATCACTGACCGTAATTTACTGCTCGGTTTCATTACCCGTTCTTTATTTTGCACTCTTTCTTTTTGGCCTCGCAGGTGGCGGACAATCCTTGGCATTTTGTCTCGTGCGAGACAATAGCCCATTATCAAGCATTGGTGCAGCGATTGGATTAAACAACATGGCAACCGTGGCTGGCGGTGCGATTATTTTGCCGTTAATCGGCTACTTACTCTATCTAAACTGGGATGGTACATTTTCAGCAGCGCATGTACCTACTTATAATCTGTATGATTATCACCTGGGATTATTCATGATACCGCTATGTTTTATTTTGGCGACATTGGTCAGTAGTGTGTTTGTGAAAGAAACGTATTGTAGGCAGCAGTTTGTGTAGATGCTGCGTAATTCACCGCTTTTTCGTGCCCGGGCACGAAAAAGCATCTATCAAATCACTTCCGGCTCATCCGCCCCAACACGCGGAAAAATATGCGCGACCTTCACCATTTTCCCATGCACCTGCACAATCTCAATAGGATACTCATTAATTTTGATGCACGTTCCCGCGCGAGGAATGGATTCCAGATATTCGATAATCAAACCACTTAACGTACGCGGCCCTTGCGAAGGTAAATTCCATTTCGTGACTCGATTTAATTCTCGCAACGTCACTGAACCATCCGCTAAACAACTACCATCTTTTTGTTTTTGAATTTTTTTAGTTGAACTGGTCATATCCATCGTAAATTCACCGACGATTTCTTCCAGGATATCTGCTAACGCTAACAATCCTTGCACTTCACCATATTCATCGACAACAAGAGCAGTGCGTTTATGTTCGCGCTGGAAATTTAATAATTGAATATTGAGCGGCGTTCCTTCTGGCACAAAATAAGGTTCATGCATCACTTTCAGTAACGCATCTTTATTAATCGTTTGCTGAACCAGAATGTCATGCATCAAATCACGCACATAAAGCATTCCAACAATTTGATTCACGTTTTCGCGATAAACAGGCAGCCAATCGTGATCGCTTTTCGTAATAAGATTTTTTATCGAATCCCAATCTTGATCCAAATCAATTCCGATGATTTGATGCTGAGGCACCATGACATCATTCACGGTCACGCTATTTAAATCTAAAATTCCCAGTAACATATTTTGATAATGATGCGACATGCGGCCACTGGTTTCATGTACGACACTTCGCAATTCTTCTTTGCTCAACGGTTCAAGACTATGTCCTGTCACTTTAATTCCAAACAACCGTAACAATCCATTAGAAATAGTATTGATCAGCCAAACTAGTGGATAAAATAATTTAAGTAAAATAAAGACCGACCAGGAAACCCAGCGCGCGATACGATCCGGATAAAGTGCCGCAACTGTTTTTGGCGCAACTTCCGCAAAAATTAATATCACAAACGTCAGCAAAATAGTCGAAAGAATCACGCCCGTGTTACCAAAAAAATGCACGGCAAGTAACGTTGCAATCGCTGAAGAAATAATATTGGCAACGCAATTCCCTATCAAAATCATTCCGAGTAATCGATCAGGACGTTTCAGCAAGCGCAAGATTGTGATGGCAGAACGTTTTTTCAAGCGCGCTTCATGACGCAGACGATAACGGTTAATTGCCATTAAACCTGTTTCTGCGGCGGAGAAAAAAGCTCCCATAAAAATCAGCAACACTAATGAAGCCAGTAATAAACCCACGTGATAATCAACCAAGAAACTCTCCTTCAAAACAATCACTTATAAGGGTGAACCCATTGTCCACCTAGCCAATTTTACTGTAAAGTCGGACAGACACCTACCACCTTAATATTTTGTTAATATTACTATCTTATATTACCCGCTAGGACAGCCAGTTAATCTCAACAATCCTCTCTGAAACAATAAAAATTAAATCAGGGAGGCTCAGGGAAAATAAATTAATTAAACTGTGACCTAAGAGCGAGTGGAGCCATGTTACCGAGAAAGCTTACGATTACCGAAACCAGTGTAAATCGTGAGGAAATAGATGAAACACCTGTCTTAACCTCATTCGTCGCCAAAAAACCCGACTTATCTGACAGAAGCGCTCCAGCAGGCGTTAATTCTCTGTTGCTCGGCGAATATCATGAAGTACAAAACACGCCAACCAAGCCAGATGATTTATCAGATGACTTTGTCATGCTGGAACAAAACACCTCTGCGCCATCGGAAGAAATGAAAGTAGCGGTTAGAACTTCATTTATTGAATCAACCTGGTGGAAACCGACTCGCATCGGACTCAACTTAATTACACTCTTATTCGGTTCAGCAGTGGAATCTCTGCAATTTATTGTGGGATTAAAAGATATCACCCCCCCGCTGGGATTAGGAATCAACATCAGCTTGGGTATACTGTATCTGATTTCTTCCATCACGGTAAACCGCCAATTTAATGACGAAGGAATCGAAAAAATCTTTCGCATCTTGGGCGGTGAAAAACATCCTGAGTGGGAAGAGTTATCCCAAAAAGATGCGCGTTTTGCGAATATCGTTGCTACCTTTACAAATGTCTGGGCTTTTTTATCAGATGCTGCTGCAGTTGCCTATTATCTGGAACAACAAGGCACCAGTACAAACAGAATCGTAAACCTTCTCATTGGGTTGATTTCTTCTTTAACGAACATACCAACCGAAGGATTTGAAACACACGCTTTCATTCGCACACTGCTTTCCAATACGAAAATAACACTGCCTGCTGCATTAGCAGAAATGCAAAACTCCGATTTTTATGCAAAAGAAAATGCCGCATTTCAAAAAGAATTTAATTTATTATGGGCTGAATTTTCTCTCCATTTAAAAGTAGCGCTGTTAGCGCCTGCCAACAAAAAATATCTGACTAAAAATGGCAAGAAGTTAAGTCAGAAATTACTTTCGATTTTTGCTTTAGGCGATGCAGAAGCGATTAAAGAAAAATTGATTGAATTAAAACTAACTCCTGAAATTGCAGCTGAGTACGCAACACGATTCGCAAATCTTAAATTGCAAAAAGAATCAAAAGAAGAAGCAGCACCTGAAGCGCCAGAAAATACTCCTGACAGCATTCCAGTGTTTTTGTTTAGAAATGTCGTCAAAGCTTTCGGATGTGCTGAAGATGTCTTTGAAAGTTACACTGCATTTGCAGCTATGACAGAACTTCTATTTGGTGTCACAACACCTTATTTACGCTTTCCCGTGTTGGTGTTAAGTCTCACCAATGGATTAAATGATTTAACCTTCAATGGCAAAATTACCGATGAAGCCATCAGTCAATTTAAAAATGCCATTACAAGCGGCAAAATTGGCCCGAAAGAAGTTGCTCTATTTGCTGTTTCACTTTTCGCTGGCGGCATGATTGGTTATGCGCAAAAGAGTTTTGCGTTAGCTGTGCTTCGCGAACCAGATGCTAATTTTCCAGATCCATTACCCGCACAATTACCGGAACTGGTTGCACAGATTCAAGCATGGGGCGCAGGTACTCGTGAGTTCATCAATAATACTTATTATCTCTATCCAATTATCGAAGGATTAGTCAATGCTGCTATTCCTTATCTTGAAAAAATGGCGACTGGCGCAGGATCTGCTATTAAAAAACTGGGTGAGCTAATTCCTCGTCCTATTCAAGAAAAAGTGGATGAATTAGGTAATGATAATCAGTGGATAATTGTTGCATCTGAGTCTCTCGTCCCAGAAACAACCGAAGTGAAAAAAGAAGATGAAGCAACTCACGATGCACTTTCAGAAAATTGGGAAGTAATTACTGAAATACCAGATCTGACTATAGTAACGCCTCCCGAAAAAGAAAATGCGGTACTGAAAACAGCAAAAGAAGTTCAGGGCTACTTGAGAAATAATGTTTTTTCATCAAGTCAGCCAGCAGTTACACCAATGACAGAAAAACTTTTATCTACAGCTTGCACTTCTACTCCTCCTTCTCCGTAGGGCTGAAGGATCGACGGATTTTTTTCGTGCCCGTGCCCGTGTGCGTGCCCGGGCACGAAAAATCAGTGATGATAGCTGACACAGTTAGAAAATCTTAGAATTTCATGTATACTCCAACGCCAACTAGCCTAATTTCGTGAGTCAAACTATGTTTAACAATCTTTCTGAACGATTGACCCGCGTCCTCAAAAATTTAAGTGGCCGAGGACGATTAACTGAAGAAAATATTAAAGAGACATTACGTGATATTCGCTTGGCATTACTGGAAGCCGATGTTGCATTGCCTGTGGTCAAAGATTTTATTGATCATATACAAGAAAAAGCGATCGGCGTTGATGTCATGGAAAGTCTCACCCCCGGCCAGGCATTAATTAAACTAGTGCATACGGAACTCGTCCAGTTGATGGGTGAATTTTCTGATGCGCTTTGCTTACAAGCGCAACCGCCCGCCATCATTCTAATGGCAGGCTTGCAAGGTTCAGGTAAAACAACAACTGTCGCTAAACTGTCACGCTGGTTGCAACAAACTCAAAAGAAATCGGTATTGGTCGCCAGTGTCGATATCTATCGACCTGGGGCAATTCTGCAATTAGAAACATTGGCAAAACAAGTCAACGTGGAATTTTTCCCCAGTGACGCCAATCAGGATCCCGTCAAAATTGCGGAAGCCGCGATACAATTTGCAAAATCTAAATTAATTGATGTTGTCATTATCGATACTGCAGGACGTTTGCATATTGATGATGAAATGATGGCAGAAATCAAACGCATTCATGCTGCCATTCAGCCGATTGAAACCTTGTTTGTGGTCGATAGCATGACGGGTCAAGATGCTGCAAACACAGCAAATGCCTTCAATGCGGCGCTGCCTTTAACGGGTGTGATTCTCACTAAAACCGACGGTGATGCACGCGGCGGTGCAGCACTTTCTATTCGACAAATTACGGGCAAACCCATCAAATTTATTGGTGTGGGTGAAAAAATCGATGCGCTCGAACCATTTTACCCAGACCGTGTTGCCTCACGCATTCTCGGCATGGGCGATATTTTGACCCTGGTTGAAGAAGCTGAACGTAATATTGATAAATCGAAAGCTGAAAAACTCGCGAAAAAAATCAAGAAGGGCAAGTCATTTGATTTGGAAGATTTCCGCGATCAATTAAAACAAATCGGCAAAATGGGCGGCATCATGGGCATCGTCAACAAACTGCCCGGTATTGGCAATTTACCTGAAGCCGCTAAAAATAAAATAAATGATAAATCGCTCGTAGAAATTGAAGCGATCATCAACTCCATGACCCGCAAGGAACGTCGTTTACCAGGCATTATCAACGGTTCACGTAAACGCCGTATCGCAATGGGGTCAGGCACCGACATTCAAGCAGTGAATCGTTTATTAAAGCAATTCACGATGATGCAAAAAATGATGAAAAAATTCTCCAAACAAGGCGGCCTCATGAAAATGATGCGCGGCTTACCGATGAAATTTCCGATGGGTGGTGGTGGCGGTGGTGGTTTGCCGTTTGGTTAATATTGTCATCCTGAACGCAGTGAAGGACCTCCACGTTATAGCAACCTGAAGCTCCACGCTATAACATGGAGGTCCTTCACTGCGTTCAGGATGACACGTCCGTTCCGGACTGACAAAAGCCATTATATAACCTTGCAACTCATTAAAACTCGCGTATAATTCATGGCCTTTATACGCGGGATTATGTCCTGACTGTAGTTAACCTGGATACGAGGAAAGAAACAGAATGGTAGTCATTCGTTTATCACGTGGCGGCGCTAAAAAACGCCCATTTTATCATGTAGTTGTTGCTGACAAACGTTGTGCGCGCGATGGTCGTTGCATCGAACGTGTTGGTTACTTTAATCCAATTGCTGCTGGCAAAGAAGTGCGTTTGCACCTTCTAGCAGAGCGCGTGCAATACTGGATTTCACAAGGTGCGCAACCTTCTGAACGTGTTCAGAAACTGCTGAAAGATTTCGAAAAAGAAGCAGCTAGCAGCGCGCAATAAGCACGCTTGAGTTGTTATTTGAATGAATAAAGCCGATGCCGAATACATTGTGGTTGGTAAGATAGGTTCAACCTATGGTGTTCAGGGTTGGCTTAAAGTTTTTTCTTTTACTGAGGTAATAGCCGATATTCTCGATTATGAACCTTGGTATCTGGAAGAAGGGAATGCCTGGAAAGTGATCCAGATAAAATCCGGTCGCGAGCATGGCAAATGCGTTGTAGCACAGTTTGCCGGGTATAATTCGCCAGAACAGGCACGTTTGCTAACTGGCAAGAAAATCGCCATAAAACGCTCACAATTGGCTTCCCTAGAAAATGATGAGTATTACTGGACTGACCTCGTAGGCTTGACCGTCATTGACCAACACGATGAAACACTCGGTAAAGTGCTTTATCTCATTGAGACTGGCGCAAACGATGTGGTAGTCATAGAAAACAAAGGCAAGGAACATGCTATCCCTTACCTACCCGGTAAAGTTATAACGCGCATTGACCTGACTAACCGGACAATGCATGTCAACTGGGATTTGATTTAAGTGTGGTTTGGAATTATCACACTATTTCCAGAGATGTTCTCTGCACTGGAATATGGAGTGACAGGGCGCGCATGGAAAGAAGGGTTAATGCAGGTTCACTGCTGGAATCCACGTGATTTCACCCAGAATAAACACCGTAACGTAGATGATCGCCCCTATGGTGGTGGTCCTGGTATGGTGATGATGACGCAACCCTTACAGGATGCGATTCATGCTGCAAAAAGCAAAGCGCCGCAGCAGCCGCGTGTGATTCACCTCACACCGCAAGGCAAACGCTTCGATCAAGAAGCGGCGGAAGCAATGCTGCAAAAAGAAAGCATCATTTTGATTGCTGGACGTTATGAAGGAATTGATGAACGTCTACTGGAACTTGAAGTAGATGAAGAATGGTCGATCGGTGATTATGTATTGTCAGGCGGTGAATTAGCAGCCATGACGATGATCGATGCGGTGACTCGCTTGATCCCAGGTGCATTGGGTCACGCTGATTCTGCAGCAGACGATTCCTGGAGCACCGGATTGTTGGAGTATCCGCAATATACTCGACCAGAGATATTTGACGGATTAGCGGTTCCTGATGTGTTAATGAGCGGGAATCACGCATTGATTGAACGCTGGCGATTAAAACAATCGCTAGGCAGAACATGGCAAAAACGCCCGGATTTATTGGCGAAAAAAGAATTAAGCAAACTTGAGCAAGAATTACTTGCTGAGTTTATTAAAGAAGCGAATTTGTAAGGGCAATACGCTCTTTCAACACGGACAAGGGAGCTCGCAAGAAATGTCTGTGCCATAGTCTGGGGTCTGTTGACAATTGGTTTCGAGGATTTAAAAAGTGGGGAATCGAGTCAAAATCGTCGCAAATTTGAGGCGAATAG
>CAZAXX010000028.1:27582-28807 GCA_964489265.1 uncultured Coxiellaceae bacterium | reverse complement strand
GAAAGCCTTCCCACGCAGGGGGAAGGTGGCCGAAGGCCGGATGGGGGAATAAAATAAAATGATTTTTCAAAAAAATAAGAAAATTATGTTCCCCCATCCGCCCTTCGGGCACCTTCCCCCTGTGTGGGAAGGCTTTCTAAGCGTCAATTTGGCTCATTGCCGGCTCCCAATGACGATCTTTACTCTACCTTACCCACATCCTTGCCAAAAAAATGCTTCATCGCAATCAACATATGATTCGCTGGCGACTGTTTGGCAAAATTCGAATTTAAATCATTCGTCCAATACCCTGTTTTAAGATCCACTAACACAGGCATCATGGGTTTATTGTTTTGGGGATACAGTGCCAATACCCATTGGCCATAATAATCGGCATATTGCTTACTTGAGATAATCATTTTTAACATGCTATCCCTCACCACAACTCGCGCAGACAGAGGATCTATGCGGAAGTAATCAATCCCTTCAAATAACACCCGTCGTTGCTCTGGATGCACAGAACGAATCGCTTCAGGTGAAAAATCGCTTTCCGTAAAAAAATCCTGGACCGTGTTGACATAATTTTTTTGTCCAAACACATAATCTTCTAGCGAATCACCATTTGAACGTCCAAATGGCAAATCTAAATAATCCAGCAAAGTGGGCTTAATATCCATTAGAGAGACAACACCTGTCACGGTTTTCACTTGATTTGGCTTGATACCAAATGTCTGAAATGCAAGTACGGTATGATACTGTGACAAACCCAACACATCCGTGCCATGACCACCTGACATATCAACTTGCTCATGCATCGCACTCGGTGGATAAAAATGCGGGATAATTGCTTTTTTATTTTTTTCGCCCGGAATAAATAAATCAGGCGAGGTAATTCGATCACCAGGAATTTCGACTGCTTCACCATGGTCCGATAATAAAACCACAATGCTATGCTCAAGAAAATTATTTTCTTTTAACATCACCATGAAATCATGAAATTGCTGATCTGCTCGGGACAGTGCTGCTTGATAATGATGTATTGTTACCTTTTTTATTGATAAGCCAGCCCAAGCGTAAGGATAATGCGGCAAGCATAAATGGGTAATTAAAAGGGTCGGCTTTTTTCTGGATTTTGACAGCGTGGGACGCAATAAATCTAAAAATGTATTGGGATTATAAGTTGCAAAAACAGCGCGATTTCCATAACTGTATGGAAATAAATATTTGCCTAACGTTGTATTTACAA
>CAZAXX010000028.1:7079-27572 GCA_964489265.1 uncultured Coxiellaceae bacterium | reverse complement strand
ATTAAATTTGAAATTGGAAAATCATTTGCTGATCCCAATAAAAAATCATTAAACCCAATGGGTGGCGTAACTACTTCATCAAAACCATAACGTTGATCAATGTTACTAAACCGTGTTTCATCTGTTGCAAAAATTGTGTGATAACCCGCTTCACGCAACAACGCAGGAATCGTTTCGCTCACATCTAATTCGTGCTGATCCGCCAAGTTAGTGCGAATCTCATTTAATTTAGGATAAACACCCGTCAGGATACTAACCCATGAAGGATACGTACGAGCCAATGGCGTTAACGCTTCAGAAAAAACAGTAGAATGTTCTAAAAAACGATCGATATGCGGCGTAAGGTTGGCATATCCAAAAAACCCGAGAAAATCAGGACGAACCGAATCAATCCCGATCAAAATAATATTAGGTTGATCCTCTGTTCCAGCATCAGCCACCGGCGCAGTATGCTCCAAAGAAAACCCAACCAGCATTGCAGCAAATCCAGCACCTGCAGTGATGTAAATTCGCAGTGTTCTTCTCGCTATTAAAAGAAAAAATCCAAAACAGGCTAATAACACGATGGGTATGATGATAGAACACAACACTGCGAAGATGATAACAGCAAGCTTATACTGAACCATGCCTAACAATGCATAAGAAAATTTCGAATTAGGAAACCATAATCGATTAGCAAACAAAAAAGTAAATAACGAGACAAACCAAAAACCGATACCAATTATTTCAATTTTATTCCACGAAAGATTTAATGCGATACCGACTAATCTTGCAACACCCCAAACTGTCAGAGCAAAAACAAAATGCAGTAACAACTGCGCAAAAACAAAATAGAGAATGCCCGGCAAGACAATAGAAAACGGAATAGCAAGATGATTGGCGATCAATTTAAAATCGCCAAAATACACTTCACTAAACTCAATCGAAAAACTAATCTCTGCTAGAATCAAAAATAATGTTAACGCTAACAGAGATACGAACAATCCGCCTGGTTTTTTACTAATTGGTTGATTCTGTGTTTGCATAAGCTTTATTTTTTAAACCCGTACCGTGCATTAAGTCTTCAGTTGTAAAATCATCTACCGCAATCACTCGAAGACGAGCTTCTTCTGCCTGCAGAACGATATCCAACTGCTCTTGAGAAATGATCTGCTTAGCATACGCCTGTTTTGCGCGTTCGGACATTATACCATTTTCAATCAATCCGTCACTGACGGCTGTTTTTAATGTTTTTTCAATGGGTTCCGCCGCAATTGTTTTTTGTAATGCATCTTCAAGTTCAGCCGCCATATTTCCTTCGACCGCAGAAACAAAAGCGCCTTCCGTTAAACGGAACCGTGAAGGTGTTGGATCTAATATCAATTGCGCGATTTTATGACCCAACTTATCACTCGGTTTGGAAAAACGTTTTCCGAGTGGAAATACTAAAAATCTTAATAGCATCGCAATCCATCGACTCGGGAAATTTTTGAGTAATTCATCGAAACTTTGTTGAATGTTATAAAGACAATGTAACCCAGCCCAACGCACGATAGGCAAATCATCACCGTTTTTACCTTGGTCATGATAATGCTTTAATACTGACGACAATAAATATAACTCACTCAAAATATCGCCGAGACGCGCTGAAATGGTTTCTTTACGTTTTAACGCGCCACCTAGCACCAACATGGAAATATCCGCCATCAATGCAAATGCAGCACTAAATCGTGTAGCTTGTTGGAAATACCGTTTTGTTTTTCCTTCTGGTGCAATCACTAAACGACCTGCCGTTAAACCTAACACGACGCTTCGTACTAAATTGCTAATCGTGAAACTCATGTGTCCAATGAGTGCTTTATCAAATTCAACTAAACTTTCTGTTTCGTCTTTATTACGCGCCGCCTCAAATTCAGCAAACACATACGGATGACAACGCATTGCGCCTTGACCAAAGATAATGAGACTACGTGTTAAAATGTTCGCGCCTTCTACTGTGATTGCGATAGGAATTGCTTCATAGGAACGTCCTAAATAATTTTTCGGTCCCAAACAAATTCCTTTGCCACCATGAATATCCATCGCATCATTACCTACCTTGCGACCCAATTCAGTCACATGGTATTTAGTAATCGCAGATCCAATCGCTGGCTTTTCACCCATATCAATCATCGATGCAGTAAATGAACGTGTTGCATCCATGATGTAGGTGTACCCTGTAATGCGCGCCAACGCTTCTTCAATTCCTTCGAATCGTCCAATTGGCACATTAAATTGACGGCGTACACGCGCGTAAGCACCCGTTGTATATGTCAACATTTTCGCACCACCTAAACTACTCGCTGGCAACGAAATCGCGCGTCCTGCAGCTAAACATTCCATTAACATGCGCCAACCTTGCCCCGCCATTTTGGCACCACCAATAATCCAATCGACAGGTATAAACATATCTTTGCCATGAATCGGACCATTTTGAAAAGCAGCATTCACAGGGAAATGTCGACGACCAATGCTCATGCCTGGTGTGCCGCGCGGAATTAATGCGCACGTGATGCCTAAATCTTTTTTGTTTCCAATCAAATGTTCTGGATCATACAATTTGAATGCCAATCCAATGACGGTTGCAACAGGTGCTAACGTGATATACCGTTTATCAAAATTCAAACGAATACCTAAAACTTTTTCACCATTAATTTCACCCCAAGCGACGACACCTTTGTCTGACATTGCACCTGCATCGGAACCAGCTTCTGGTCCAGTTAGTGCAAAACAAGGAATTTCTTCACCGCGCGCCAAACGAGGTAAATAATAATTTTTTTGTTCTGACGTACCATAATGTTTCAGCAATTCAGCAGGCCCGAGTGAATTAGGTACAGCGATGGTCGTTGCAACGGAGGCACTTTTGCTATAAACCTTCGTTAACACTTGTGAATGCGCATATGCAGAAAATTCTTTGCCGCCATATTCTCTCGAAACAATCAGCGAGAAAAATCCTTCTTTTATTAAAAAATCCCATATTTCTGGCGGTAAATCTGCGCGATTATTCGTGATATCCCAATCATCAATCATACTGCAGAGTACTTCGACTGGGCCGTTCAAAAATGCTAATTCTTCATCTGATAATTTTGGTTTTGGAAAACTCAACAACGTGTTCCAATGCGGGTTACCGCGAAATAATTCTCCTTCCCAAGCCACTGTGCCTGCGGCTAATGCTTCTCTTTCTGTGCGCGACATGGTTGGCATTGCTTTCTGATAAAATTTAAGGATGGGTTTGCTGATGAATTTATAACGCCACGCAGTAATTTTTAACGGAAGAAAAATCACAAAGAAAAGCGTCCAGGCTGCGAGTAAACCCAAGGTGGATGCATGACTTAATCGGGTCATGAGCAACAGAAAAATGACCATGCCCAACATCCAAACCGCCAATTTAGCGCGATTATACGCGAGCATACTAAATAACATCACAAAGCCTAACGCCCAAATCCATCCCATGAGTTTACTTCCTCTTCTTTATTAAAATTTTGGGCGGACACATCGGTCCGCCCCTACAGAAATTATTGTTTTTTAGTCGCAATAATCGCAAATATCAAATAACCCATCGATAATACAAAATAAACTAAAAAATGACCATTCGACCACATATTAAAAAAATCGACAATGGTACTAATGACTATCGCTGGGGTAATTGCAACCATTGCTAATTTGAGTATGTCAAAATAAACAATGGGTGTTTTTGACAAAACAGCAAAAAGCTTGCCGAGCAGGGCATAAAAAAAGGCTTGTATAACACGATAAATAAATGAGACCAGTAAAAAAATGGGAAATAGCAGCACCCATAGCCAACCAACAAATTTGATGGCATAGCCTTTCACGACAACTGGATCAATATTCAGATTAAAATCACTTGGTATTTTTTGAATTTTAACTGCGGTTCTATCGTGGTAGATAAACGAATCTTTGGTCAGCAAAAACCGACTCTTCGCTTCCTCGATGGTCTTATATGTTCCTGTCGTATCAATAATTCCTATCAATTCTTTATTCTCGGGATCTTGCACTAAATAAGGACGCTTTTCTGGCGTACTGACAATACCATTTTTGATATAAATCATTTTCGGCAATTGCGGAACGACTGCATCAGTAAATTGTGCTGCACCTAGATTCATAGCTGGTTGCATGCGAAACATTAAGCAAGCCCAGCAAATTGCAAGCAACATGAGTAGATAAAACATCACGTCCGCGCCCCAGTTTTTTGCAACATCACGGTAGAGCGCGCGCGAATAAAATGACATATAAATTGCTTTTAAACATCCATATTGTTTCATAGTCTCTCCTTATGCATGCAAGATTTATTGATGCTCTTTGGCAACCGCATATATTCCGGGTGCATTACGCAAATATTCGTTGTAATCCAAACCAAAGCCAATTAAATATCGATCTTCTGTCGTCACACCGACAAAATCAGGTTCAAAATTGACATTCGGTTCTCTTTCACGAATCTTATTGACCATCACTGCGGTATACACTGCTTTTGCACCGAGTTGTTTGCAGTAATCAATAATAGCAGCCAGCGTTAACCCACCATCCAAGATATCATCGACAACCAACACAGTACGGTCTTTTAAAGGTTTACGTGGTTCAACTAACCAATGCAAATCACCACCGCGCAACGCGCCACGGTAACGAGTTGCATGAATATAATCAACTTCCAGTGGAAAATGTAATCGCGTTAATAGATGCCCAGTTGGAATCAATGCACCCACCATCACACAGATAATTAACGGATTTTCGTCTTTCAATTTATCAGTGATTTCAACTGACATTTTATCCAATGCTTGCTCTACTTGCGCAAAATTATAAATGCATTCTGCTTTATCAAGCACGTCTTTTATTTTGTTCGTTGTTTTCATACACCTTTTCCTTTTAACCGATTAAATTTTTCAATCGAAACGAAAATGTCATGCGGTAGCTGCTCTAAAATAGTAATTGCACCCACTCGATTATTGCAAATTAATACGAAGTCACACCCTGCATCGAGCGCAGCAGATGCACGATCTGCGTAACCACCCGAGACATCAGCGCCTTGCATGTTTAAGTCATCGCTAAATATAACACCTGAGAAATTCAATTTTTTACGTAAAATTTCTTGCAGCCAATAACGCGAAAAACCAACTTGCTTGTCATCCACTTCGGAAAATAAAATATGTGCAGGCATCATGGCATCAATGCCTGCATCGATCAACTCAATAAATGGCTGCATATCATCTTCAACGATTGCAGCAAACTTTCGCGCATCCGTCGGCAAACCAATATGTGAATCCACCGCCACCGATCCATGTCCTGGAAAATGTTTTCCCGTTGCCGCCATGCCTGCTTCATGCATACCACGCATCAATGCTTTCGCTAACACGGTAACCACTGCCGGTTTAATATCAAACGCTCTATCGCCTATGACCGTATTTAGTTTTTTATCGAGATCCAGCACAGGCGCAAAGCTTAAATCAACGCCCACCGCCAACAACTCGGTCGCCATGGTTCGACCCGTATCAAATGCAAACTGGAGACCCTTGTCCGGCGATTCATGATATAACCTGCCAATTTCACCCATACTCGGCAAGCGCACAAAGTCATCTTTAAAACGTTGGACGCGTCCACCCTCTTGATCAACTGCAATTAATAGCGGTGTTTGACGAGCACTACGAATTGTCCGGCAAAGCTCAGTTATTTGCTTCCTGGAAGCAAAATTGCGCGCAAATAAAATAATTCCACCTACCAGAGGATGCTGAATTAATTCATATTCTTCCTGACTAACTTCATGACCCATCAAGTCAATAATCACCGGGCCGATCTGCTGTGACATATTTACCTATTTCAGACAAAATGAATAACGGCAAATTATACGGATATTTCACATGAAAAACGATGTGTTTTGTAGAATAATAGCGATAGTTTATTAAGGATACTTTACATGAATGAAATCTCTGAATTAGTGACTATTCGTGACTTTCTACGTTGGTCAATCAGCCGTTTTAATGAGGCAGGGCTTTGTTTTGGTCATGGGACGGATAGCGCCTGGGATGAATCAAGCGCCCTCATCTTGCATACCCTGCATTTGCCGCACGACATCAACCCCACTATATTAGATGCCCGATTAACAATGAGTGAGCGCGAGACGCTTTATAAAATCATTCAGCGCCGAATTCAAGAACGTATTCCCTTGGCTTATTTAACGCATGAGGCTTGGTTTGCTGGTTTGACTTTTTATGTCGATGAACGTGTACTGATCCCTCGTTCGCCGGTTGCTGAACTGATTGAAAATCAATTTCAACCCTGGATTGAACTTGAATCTGTCAATACAATTCTGGATTTATGTACCGGCAGTGGTTGTATTGCAATTGCGTGTGCGAAAGCATTTCCTGATGCTGAAGTCGATGCGACAGATATTTCAGCTGATGCGTTAGCCGTTGCAAAAATTAATGTGCTTCGTCATGAAGTTGAAAATCAAGTTACACTTCATCAAGCTGATTTGTTTGATGCCCTTCCTCTAAAAAAATATGATTTGATCATCAGCAATCCGCCGTATGTTGATGAAGAAGATATGTCAAATTTACCAGAAGAATATCATCACGAACCTGCGCTGGGGCTTGAAGCCGGTAGAACAGGTTTGGACATTGTCATTCGAATTTTACAACAAGCTTCTGCACACTTAAATTCACATGGCATTTTGATTATTGAAGTTGGCAATAGTGAGCATGCATTAGTGGAAGCTTATCCAGAAATTCCATTTACCTGGCTCGAATTCCAACGCGGTGGTGGTGGCGTTTTTCTACTAACAGCAGAACAGCTGCAAGAATGTCAGGAAGTATTTACTCATTATGCCGGGGAATAGCATCGGAAAATTATTTACTGTCACCACATTTGGTGAAAGTCATGGCCCACTCTATGGTTGTGTGATTGACGGTTGTCCGCCAGGAATGACGTTAACTGTTGAGGATATTCAACAGGAATTAGAACGTCGCCGCCCAGGCACATCAAAATATACCTCGCAACGTCGCGAAAAAGATGAAGTTAAAATTGTCTCAGGCGTTTTTAACAATGTGACGACAGGCACACCGATTGGATTAATTATAGAAAACACAGATCAACGCTCTAGCGATTACGCTGAACTCAAAGACAAATTCCGTCCTGGCCATGCTGATTTTACTTACCAAAAAAAATATGGCCTGCGTGATTATTTAGGTGGTGGCCGCGCTTCCGCTCGCGAAACCGTGATGCGTGTTGCAGCTGGCGCTGTCGCAAAAAAATATTTGCGTGAAAATTATGGCATTCTTGTTCAAGGTTATCTTGCTGAATTAGGTCCGATTGTCATAGATCAGATTGATCTAAAAGAAACAGCCAATAATCCATTTTTTTGTCCTGATCCAAACAAAGTGATCGAGCTTGAAAATTTTATTACTGAGTTACGCAGACAAGGCGATTCAATTGGTGCGCGCATTAATATTATTGCTGAGCAGGTTCCTGTTGGTTTAGGTGAGCCGGTGTTTGATCGATTGGATGCAGATCTCGCGCATGCATTAATGAGTATTCCTGCCGTAAAAGGTGTTGAAATCGGCGCAGGTTTTTCGTCCATTACGCAAAGAGGTTCACAGCATCGTGATGCCATGACACCCAATGGATTTGTGACAAATCATGCAGGCGGCATTTTAGGTGGTATTTCGACTGGGCAATCAATTTTAGTGAGCATTGCCTTAAAACCAACTTCCAGCATCACGACGCCGATTGAAACAGTTAACATTCACAATGAAGCGGTGCAGTTGTCTGTCACGGGACGCCATGATCCTTGTGTTGGAATTCGGGCAACGCCGATTGCAGAAGCCATGGTGGCGCTTGTGTTAATGGATCATGTGCTGCGTGATCGCGCGCAGAATTTTTCTTCTAAGAGATAATGCTCATCATCATCGCGAGGCCGTGGCGATCCAGCTACTTGTTCTATTTCTCTCTCTGATACGAACTCTTTAATTCTATCAAACTCAACGCACATAATTCTTACTGCTTTACAGAATGTCGTATCATTTTTTACAAAGGATAACTCATTACGAGCCACTTGTAACAATTCGATAAATTCACCCAATCTCTCAATTGAAATTTTTCTACTTAAACATTTACCTAAGGCCGCCAGTAAATTATCTACTGTATTAAAATAATGTTTTTTGTGCTTATCGCCGCGCATAAAGAATGAGCTGCTACGTTCATATTTCGCTATTTGATTCAGTGCAGCTACCATTTGCATCACTTTTTTACGCAGCGGTTCACCTTGACATTCCAGACGATATTTTTCGCGCGCACTGTCAATCTCACTATCTAATGAAGAAACGCCTTCTTTGAACGCTGCAATGACTCTGAGAAAATTATTTTTTTCTGTAGTTGAAAGACGTGCTGCTAAACAACAACTTCTCTCTACCAACGCAGCCAGTTTATTCCTTGCAATTTCTGATTTGCTTCTAGCTTCATTTATACTGTTAATCGCATTTTTGCCTAGGGAATGCCTGGAAAATAGCGATTTTTCAAACTTGATACATTGTTCATATATTTCCGCTGCAGACATTAACGCTTCTTTTGACTCATCAAACTCTGCTTTAAACTTCGCTAACTGTTGCTTCTCTCTTAGCGCGATATTATATTTTCCTGAGAGATATGCTATTTTCTCGCCTATTTCCTGAGGCAATAACTGCTCTTTTCGAAACAATTCAACTAATTTATATTTACTAAATACAGAGCTGACTTCCTGATTCTTTCCGACGAATTCCGTGTATACATTAAAAAGATCAAGAGCTTCATCTAGTAATATACGTTCTTTTGTTGTTAAGACACGGCTTTGATTAGCTTGTATAACTTCACCTATGGCTATGTACAACTCATCCAGCGTAACCGAACCAAGATCATTTATCTTGTCTTGATCACTCCTATGATCATTAATTTTTTTAAGCAAAGTAAATTTCAAACTTTCTTTTGGACTCAGTTTTTTTCTACCCGTCAATGCAAACAACAAACCTCTATTATCTTTTTCATTGCTAAGTCCTTCGATGAATCTTTTCCCTTTATTGATAAGAACAACAAAGCTTAATCTATCTCTCCAATATTTTTTTTGTAATCCCTCTAAATATATTAATTTTTTATGAGCCTCACTAAAATCGGTATTTCTATTTTCTATCAAGTTATTTATTAATTTATTGATTGAAGAAAGATTACTTTCTACTACGCGTAAATAGACAGATTCTTTTTTTAGTTTTAACCCCAGTCTTGAAAAATCCGTTCTTATCAAATTTTTCATTTCATCTATTCTACTTTCTATTCCCTTGAGCTGGAGCCGAATGATTTGATCTTTCTCTATCGTTTCACGAATATCTGCATTTTCCTCAGCTAAATCGTCCAGGTCTACGCCTGCCTGAAGGAGAATATTATCGGTAGATTCGATTAACTCCCTAATTATTTCAGTAGAGCTTTGCTTTTCTTCTGGCGAAACATGCGCCTGTCTTTCTAATAACTGGTTGATAGACTCTGTCAACAACTTATATTGCCCTTCAACATCATCTGATATCCTGTCAATATTTTTTTTGTAACGATTTATCTGCGCTTCTTTTTTTAAAACGCCAGATGCTCTATCAAAAAATTCAGCAAGATCTTGCAGTAGCGGTGCAAATCCATCCTGGTTATTAGGCGATAATTCTGAAAGCTTTAGGAAATTAAATCCAATCTGACCACAGCAAGGAAATCTTTCAAATAATGTATTTATTTCATCATTAATTTTTCTTTCTAGCCTTTGATAGATATTCTCATCAAAACAAGACTTTTCTTGTGCTAATAGGATTTTTAAGTATTGTAGTGTAATTAATATGAAACTCGTATGAGCTTGATAAGCGCGTGGATCTATATTTTTCATTATATTGTCGCACATAATGAACAAATTTTTCAAAGAAGCTGGTATGAGATTCGCAGGCATATTTAAGAAGCCGCTGAACTTAAATTCTTTCAAATATTTTAGATCTTTTTTATCTGATGGCTTTAACGAGAAATCGAATTGCACGTCAAACGAAGGAACTGCCTGCTTGAGCAGCATTGCCATATTGTTTCTTAGTTTTATTTTTACAGCGATAACATCTGGAATTCTGACTACATTTTTTGCCAAACCTTTTTCTAATAAAACAGGCAGAATAATTGCGAGTTGGTGTTGTAGTGAAACCTCTGGCAGATAACCATGGTTATAAAGAACTTCGGAAGAGATGTCTATTGTATATTCTTCTTTGCCAAGACGAACAACAAAAAATATTACCTCTTTTTTCTTGCGTTTTTCTTCAAGCGTGATTCCTTTCGAAATCATTTCTGATGCTTGCTGCAAATAGAATAGTGCAATGCTTTCATTTAATCTTGTATATTCTGCATAGAGAGAATCAACTAATTCTTTTTTTATTCTTTCATCTGATCTTAATAAGGTCGTCAATGGACAGATTTTTTCTTGATAAAAATCATCTAGTTTTTCATAATCTTCTAACTTCATTTCTTCTAATAAATCTACTAAAAATAGCATGCCCATTTTCGCTTCTCCTTTAGAGTAACTCGAAGATTTTTTATATTTATTAGTAGGACGCTTAATTTTTAATATCGAAGGTTACATGCGCGACCTAGCTCCACGAGCACAGCTTCCGTTCCACTACCATCAACTGCGCATTTCCCTCTAAATATAGAAATTCTTCTATTACTTTTATTATCCGTTCGAATCGCCGCTTCAATTTCATTAATTGTTACCCAATCTTTTCTTTGTAATTTTCTCAATGCTTTCATTGTGCCACTTCTTGAAAAATAGCCACAGCAATTTAAGCAAGAACCTTTGTAATTACGAATAATCTCATCGAAATCCTGTCCATTGACTCCATCTTCATTTGTACTGTGATGTGTTCCTGGCGGTAAATATCCTAACTTTCTATTTTTAACAGGATCAAGCTCGTAACCTAGCACCTTATATCTTTCAAGATCTGTAGTGCTTAAACGATTTGGATCAATCTCCGCATAAATTTCTTTTGCTTCTGATGGCAATTTTTTTTGTATTTTACAAACATATTCAAATTTAATTTTTTCTTTGAATGTTTCAACAGTTTTATATTCAGGATATTGATTGGCAGTAGGAGGATCTATTTTGCAAACCTCTAGCAGTGTTTTTGCATAACCACTAAAAAACTTCTCTCTATCTTTAGCGGGTAAAATTGCCGCCTTGATTCCAGCATAAATTTCAGCAGCATATTTGTAGTCCTGCCTTTTGTGCCGGCAGATTGCATATTTAAGAGTGCTTTTTTCTATGGCAAATTCTGGTTCTCGGTAATGTGCATCGGGAGGTAATCTTAAAGAACGCTCGTGCAAAAATGTTGGAATCATCAGCGGATTAACACAACGATCGTCACCCGAATTCATGCAATACTTTTCACTTCCCAAGCGTCTAGTATTGTTTTGCCAATTATAATCAATTGGTTCGTCGGTATAATCACATGAACCAACATAAATTGGCTTGCCACTTCCATTATAGTGATGCAAATTTAATTTCACGTTACCTGGTTTTAAAGCGGGATATTGTGAGAAGATTTTAAATAAATCACAGAGCATTTCATCTCTGTCATCATAAAAATCAAATTCAATATCGGCATCGGGATTTTTCGCAGCTAATGCTTGCATTTGCGCGTACAACATTCTTAACTTGGAGTTGTCCCAATGAGGAACAAAAGATGGATGTTTTATTTGTGCGGCATCTGGTCGCAATGCTCTATCAAAACAAAATCCAGCTGGTAAGTAGGCATCAACATCCGCTAGGGTGAGTTTATTTAATTTTGCGTTATATCCGTGCAACTGCAAATGCTTTTCAAAATTGAGCATTTCCTCAAAGCAGTCACCGTTTTTATTTGCATAATAATTACCGTTGTTAACTCGGTAATCTTGTCGATTTGAGCCGACTAACAAAATTTTTGGATAGGGATTTTTTAATATCTCATGTAGCAAATGCGGATTATTAAATAACTGCGAGACGCGCGAATGCGCAAAACAGTGATCATAATCGAGTGACACAGCATGAAGTTTTCTTCTAGTTGCCGCCATAGCATTGCCTACTAATGTTCAATCTGTGATATTAGCAATCAATGATTAAGGAAAACTTAACCCTTGAGACGCGCACTACATGCGCTCCTCAGGGCGAACGGGATTCGGAGATATTTATAACACCTTGATCTGTAACGCGTGAATTTCTGTTGGTATCATGTCGGCAAGTGCTTGATATATTTCACGATGCACTTCGATTCGAGATTTGTGTTGCAGACTATCCGCTTTAATAATGACCGTATAATGCCCCGCGCCATCACGACTTCCGGCATGGCCGCGGTGCTTTTCACTATCATCGATAATATCCAATTGCGTAGGCGAAAATGTATTTTGTAATCGCAGTTTCATCAGCTCAATACGTTCATGAGGCTGCATATTACTTCACTTCATTCGATAAATAACGAGCTAAACACAGCGCTTGTAAAAAACTGAAAACGAACAACAGGCCTAAAATTCCGTAGAATTTAAAGTTGACCCAGGTATCGGTACTGTAATTATAAGCAATGTAAATATTAAGCGTGCCGAGCAAAATAAAAAAAACAGCCCAGGCTAAATTCATTTTTTTCCAGACTTGCGCCGGCAACTTATCTTTATTTTCTTCCAGCATGCCTTCCATCATTCGCTGAATCAGCGGTTTCTTACCAATGACATGACTTAACAGAAAGACTGCGCCGAACACCCAAAAAATAACGCTGGGTTTCCATTTCACAAAAATAGGATTATGAAAATATAACGTCATACCACCAAAAACAACAAATACGGCTAACGTAATTAACTGCTTTTTATCGAATTTTTTCTTCCAGAGTATCGTTAGCAATACTTGCAAGGCAGTCGCAACAATACCAACCACTGTCGCAACATAAATTCCATAAAATTTAAATGCAAAGAAAAATAATAAAACCGGAATAAAATCATAAAATAAATTTAGCATATTTGAGTCCTAAGTTACTTGATCCGCCAATTCTGCTCCATGCACAACTTTTTTAAATCTCGCCAAATAAGTATAGGCGACAGGTACAACAACGAGCGAGAAAAATGTTCCCAACAACATTCCGCCTACGACCACCCAACCAATTTGATGCCGTGTTTCAGCGCCAGGCCCAGTTGCAAATGCCAGCGGAAATGCGCCCAACACCATTGCGGCTGTCGTCATCAAAATCGGCCGTAAACGTAATTTCGCTGCATTAATCACAGCTTCTTCAATGGATTTCCCTGCTGCTCGCTCGAGATTTGCAAATTCAGTAATTAATATACCATGCTTTGCAATTAAACCAATTAAAGTAACTAATGCAATTTCACTATAGATATTTAAACTGCCGCCTGCCACTTTTAAGGTAAGCAGAGCACCAATCACCGCAAAAGGCACTGTGAGCAAAATAATAAAGGGATCGATGAAACTTTCAAACTGCGCGACTAACACGAGATAAATAAAAATCAACGCCAACAGAAATGTCGTGTTCATTTTGCCGCTGGAATCCAAATATGTTTGCGCTTCACCTTCAAAAGTATATTTCGCATTATCTGGCAGCACATTTCGCGCAACATTTTGCAGAGTTTTCACAGCATCTGCAATCGTGTAACCCGGCTTTAAACTAGCATGCAGTGTATCCGCGCGTAATCGATCATAATGCGGTAATGACTCTGGACTGGTTGTCTCTATCATACTCACCAAATCAGATAGCGGCACCATTTTATTATTGGCATTGCGTACATACAATTGTGAAACAATGTTGGGATTTGATAATGAAGACATATTCATTTGCACAATAATGTCATACAAATTGCCATCATATTCAAAATGACCTGTTGTGTGCCCGGCGAGAAAAGTTGAAATCGTGTTGGTAATATCTTGCATGGGCACTTGCATATCCGCTGCTTTATCACGATTAATCGAAATTTCAAATTGCGAACCATCCCATCGCAAACTACTGTCTACCCGCGCAAATCCAGGGTATTTTTGCGCAAGCGCAACCATCCGCCCCATCACTGCATGCAGATTTTTATAATCCATTGAAGACATGACGCGCATGGAAACACTGGATCCATCATCATCTGAAAACCACATCAAAGGCGACATCGCGGGCGATGCATTGACTCGGACGCCTGTGATATTACCCACTTCCGCATCAATCGCCTGGACGATTTCCATTTCTGAACGCGACCGTTTTTCTAACGGAACTAAATTGATAAATTGCATTCCTTTGGACGGCGACCAAAATCCTGCTTGCGAAATAAATGACTCTATTTCGGGAATTTTTTTATAAATCTGTTCGAGCTGACGAATGTAAGAATCCGTATACGCAAAGCTCGCATCACGCGGTGCTGAAATATACGTCTCGACTTCACTCATGTCTTCCATCGGCGATAATTCTGAAGGCAAGCTTTTGAAAATAAAAAATCCGAGCAGCCCAACGCAACCCAATACAACAAGAATAACGCGTTTTTTTGCTAACACTGCGATTAAGAACTCATGATATTTTTCTTGTAACAACTGAAACCGCACACGCAACCAATCGCCATATTCACTCTGCTGATTGAGTTTTAATAAGCGTGCTGACATCATGGGCGATAGCGTTAATGCAATAACGCCGGAAAGCAACACTGCGCCTGCTAACGTAATTGCAAACTCCCAAAATACCGCACCCAACATGCCTGATGTAAACGCAATTGGCGCATAAACTGCAGCGAGTGTAATCGTCATCGCAATAATTGGAAAAACAATTTCACGACTGCCTATTAGCGCCGCTTTGAACGGCTGCATACCCGATTCTACATAACGACTAATATTTTCCAGCATAACAATAGCATCATCGACTACCAAACCGATCGCGAGAACAAATGCCATCAAGGTAATCGTATTGATACTAATTCCTAATAAATACATCACGGCGAAAGTGCCAATCAAACAAACTGGAATTGTCACAATAGGAATAATGGCCGCGCGCCAACTTGCCAAAAATAAAAATATCACAATCAAAACCAGCGCGATGGCTTCGAATAATGATTCATATACATGATTGACGGATGATTGAATAAATTTAGCTTGATTAAATGCAACGTTCGCTTGCATACCCTGAGGCAACGTTTTATTGATGAGATTAAATTCTTTTTTAACATTTTTTGCGACATCCAATGGATTCGCTGTAGACTGTGGAATAATCGCAAGCGCAACCGCAGACTGACCATTTAAACGAAACACCGTATCAGTATTCGCAGCATCCACCACCGCTTGTCCAATATCTTTTAAGCGGACAATTTGATTTTGATCATCTCGAATAATTAAATCATTAAATTCATTTGCGGTTTTTAATGTTTCATTCGTGACTACGCTATAAAAGCGCGTCGCGCCACGAATTTTTCCACTCGGCACCTGAACATTTTGCTGTGTCAGGACGCGGTCCACATCATCGACAGTGACATTCGCAGCTGCCATTTTCATTGGATCCAGCCAAATCCGCATCGCCGAAGTCCGTTCGCCATACGTTGAAACGGTCGCAACACCATCGACAGACTGGAAACGAGGTAAAATAAATTGTTTCACATAATCACTGACTTCTTGCGCGGAACGATGCGAATCAGAAAACGCGATAAATAGAATGGGCATACTATTTGGATCCGCTTTTTCAATTTGCGGCATTTTTGCATCTTTAGGCAAACTACCTGAAATATGTTGCAAAGCACTGCGAACATCTTCGACTGCGGTATTAATGTTATGGCCTAATCTGAATTGAATATTGACGACACTCGCATCTTGTTTGCTGTTTGAAGATAACGTTTCAATACCATCCACACCAGCCAATGCACTTTCAACAGGTGTGGTAATTTGCGATTCAATCAAATTTGCACTCGCACCGGTATATTCTGTATAAATCGATACAACAGGTGGATTGATATTAGGAACCCAGCGCAATGCCAAATGCGAATAACTGATAATGCCAATGATCGTCAGCACTAAACTAATCACAATGGTAAATGCGGGTCGTCGAATAAAAAATTCTGTGAATCCCATGCTAGCCTCGTTTAAACAGAATGTTTCACTTGCACAGACATGCCGTCTTTTAATTTTTGCTGTCCCGCCGTCACCACATTGTCGCCTAAAGCAAGACCTGAGGTAATTTGCACGGCATTTTGTATACGTTGACCAATGACCACAGAAACAGCGACGACTTTGTCATTTACAATTTTATAAACTTGCTGCCCATCAATAGTGGGTACCAAGCTATTGGCCGGCACAATCATGACATGACTGGCTGAACCTAGCTCTTGCGTGACATTCACAAACATGCCTGATGTTAATAGTCGTTCTTCATTGGAAAGCGCAGCATACAAAGAAATTGTCCGATCATCATTATTTATCGTTGGCGAAATAAACGTAACTGTGCCGGTAAATTCTTTTCCGGGATATGAGCTTGTTGTAATTTTAATTTTTTGCCCAAGCTTTAAGTCAGGCAGAAATTTTTCTGATACAGAATATTCGACATGTAAATTCTGAATATCTGTGAGTGACACGACTTTTTGTCCGATAGTCACATAATCACCCGGACTAATATTAAATTTTCCAAGCACACCATCGAAAGGAGCAGTCAACAGCATTTTATTTACTTCCACTTGACTCTCTTCAACCGCCGCCTGCTTTGTTTTTAAATCAGCAAGCGCTTGATCAATTGCTTGTTGAGCAATCGCGCCTTGTTTTCCGAGCAACGCTTTACGTTTATAATCAGTTTCGCTAAAAATTAAATTCGCTTTGTCAGACGCAAGCTTTGCTTTATAAGCCGTATCATCAAGTTGTACTAATGCAGTGCCTTGTTTAACAGGCACACCGCCATCCTGAAAAAATATTTTTGCGACATGGCCTGCAATTTCTGGCGTAATTTGCGTATTTTTCGCTGCTACCAATGTTCCAATCGCTTGTGCTTCAATAGGAATATTACCTGCTTTAACTTGCTCTGCATCAACCGTTACAACTTCTTCTGCCATTGGCGCATTATGTTGAAAATGTTTTATGACCGTACGAAATCCCAATACCAGCATGATAGCAATCACACCGATAGCAATAATTTTTTTACGCGCTATTAACCAACTCATCATAAGAATCACCTAATGCAATTTTGTTGTGTCTGCATCACCTTGTTTAAAAATTCTGGCAATATCAACTCTATCAAACGTAAATTCGTTGTTGCAAAATTCACATGTGACAACCACTTGCTGTTTTGCATTTAATTCTTCTTCAACTTCCGCACGCCCCAGCATACGCAATGCGTTTTCACTCCGCGCTACTGAGCAGGTGCAACGAAAACTTATCAAGGCAGGTTCAAACACCCGCACATCTTCTTCCACAAAAAGTCGTTTTAATAAAACGCTATTCTCAAGATTCAGCAACTCGTTCGCTGTAATTGTCGCACCCAAATGACAAATATGTTCCCACTCATGTTCGTTATCAGTATTTTTCCCTTTACGATTTGATTCACGCGGCATGACTTGAAGAAGAAAACCAGCCGCACGCTTTTGATCGACGGCAAGCCATAAGCGCGTAGGCACTTGTTCTGAATGACTAAAATAACCTTCAATGGATTCTGCAAGCGAATCACCTCGCCAAGCAACAACACCTTGATAACGATTACCCGTTTCTGTGTCAGGATCCATAATCACTGCCAAAATGCCTTGTTTCAGCTGTTTTAGCAATTCTGCCTGATCAATCTCACCCTGCCATTGCGCAAGTCCACGCAATTGCAACTCATGATTAGACTGCGCCAGCAATAATTTCAAACTCCCTTTACCCTGAAATTGAATCGTCACACGTCCTTTAAATTTTATGCTCGCACTTAACAGATTTGCGACGACCAGCATTTCGCCGAGAATGTGTTGAATAACGGGTGGGTATTTATGCTGACGCATGATCGTTTGATAGCTTTCCTCAAGACGCGCTATTTCACCGCGCACGGAGGCATTTTCAAAAATAAATCGTTGCAATATGTCTTTATCATTCATATAGTTGGTGGTTTTTTAATAAAAGAGTAAAGCATTTTAGCATAATTTCTTTAAATGGATGAATATTAAATGTTTAGACAAACGGATGTTACTGACGACGCTGCAATGTCATTTGCAAATTACAAAATTGATTATAATCGCTGCCTGGGCTCTGGTGTATTTGGTACAGTTTATGCCGTAGTGGACCGCCCAGAAAATGAGAAAGGATTTTTTTCCTATTGGATGCCTTACGCATATGATTATGTATTCAGGGCAGATATTTCACCCCAGGAATCGAGCCCATATTGTGTAAAAATTTCTAAAACTGCCATTCGCATGGTTTATGAAAATCCTACGCATCCATTTCGTTTTAAATTGCCCTGGCATAGTTTTTTTGAGGGCGCAAAAGAGCAAAAAACCAATGAGGTATTGCGAAAAAATAGTATCTCAAAGATATGTTTTTTTAAATCGAATAGCTTTTATTCCCAGTTTAAAACCCGGATCAATGGTAATACCTTACATCATTACATTACAGGTGGAATTTTTCTTGAGCCTGCTCAGTTTGCTATGAGAAAAAGCTTTGTTGATTTTATGCAATTAATAAAAAACCCTAAATTTACCTTTTGGGAATTACACGAAAATAACATTATGTTTGATGAAAAAAACAAGCGCTGGGAAATTGTAGATGGTATTTTTAATGAAACTGACAATACGAAATTAAATAAGACATCTGATAATCTTACTTTTTTTCTCGCTCATCTTTTCCAATCGAATGTGACGCCTAAAATAGAATATTGGCTTAAAGAATTATCTGAGGCCGCCAAACTCGAAAAAGAATATACCATTCAGGATGATGAGTTAATTCGGGAACGTTCAGTCAGCTGTGATATACAAGCGAAACTTGGTTAGGCGTTATTGCGTATTTCAAGATTTTTCGTGCCCGAGCCCGTGTGCGGGCCCGGGCTCGGGCTCGGGCACGAAAAATCGGTGAATTACGCAACAATACTGATGCCAGCATGCTTAAGGTATGGTATACATACCTTAAGCCAACTGCACTAAATTTGATCGAGATGACTAACCCAAAAAAACCAGTCTTGACTGATGATGACAAGCTTGCCTTTCGCGACGCAATGCGCGGCGTTAAACCGTTAACGCATACGAAAACCACACTCGGAACAGTGAGCCGCCCTGCTCCAAAAAAACGCCGTCAGGCCGAAATAGAGGATGAAGTAGAGACTAGTTTTCAATTTTCAGATCATGAAAACCTGCCGCCAGTCAGTGGTGAAGATCTTTTGGAATTTGCCCGCTCGGGTGTCCAGCATAAAATGCTTCGCAAATTGCGCTTAGGTCAATATAATGTGGACGCGATCCTGGATTTGCACGGAAAAACCGTGGAGGAAGCGCGCCAATCTCTCAGTGATTTTCTACTGCGTTGTCAGCAAAGAGCATTGCGACACGTATTGATCATTCATGGGAAAGGACGCTACAGCAATCAGCCGGTCTTAAAAAATAAATTAAACCACTGGCTGCGTCAAACCGAACAAGTGCTCGCATTTTGCAGCGCCACATCGAAAAGCGGCAGCAGCGGCGCGTTAAATGTATTATTGAGGAGATGACCCTTTGATGAAAAAAGCAATTATTATTGGCATTTCCGGAGCATCGGCTTCGGGTAAAAGTTTATTAGCAAATACTATCGTAAACGAATTGGGTTCTGATCAAGTTGTGGTAATCTCAGAAGACTCCTACTACAAAGATCACAGCAATATTCCGTTTGAAGAACGTGCCAAAATTAACTATGACCATCCGAATTCTCTGGATCATGAATTATTGGTAGAACATTTGCAGGAATTACAATTAGGCAAACCTGTCAATGTTCCTATTTATAATCATTCTATGCATCTACGTGATAAAGATACGCGTAAAATTGGTCAACATACGATTATTGTCTTAGAAGGCATTTTGTTATTCGTAGAACCGAAACTGCGTGAGCTGATGGATATCCGAATTTTCATGGAAACTGCGCTAGATATTTGTCTTATCCGTCGCATGAAGCGCGATATGAATGAACGTGGACGTTCGCTCGATTCCGTCATCAAGCAATATGAAGAAACCGTACGGCCCATGTATTTGCAATTCATTGAACCTTCCAAGCGTTACGCCGATATTATTGTCCCCCGTGGCGGTGGTAACCGTATCGCCATCGATATGATTAAAGCTAAAATGCGTGAATTATTAGGCAGCTAAAAGCCTCATTCGATAATATGATAAAATGGAATTTGAATCTCGATTCATAGGGGCGGACCCCGGCCACAAACATACCGGGGTGTGCGCCCGTGCACCATGGGGCCCCATATTTAAATGCGCTACAAAGTTTTTTTTGCCATCGCCATTACTGCACTCATTACTTTAGTA
>CAZAXX010000028.1:0-7069 GCA_964489265.1 uncultured Coxiellaceae bacterium | reverse complement strand
TTCTATTTAATCAAAATTTCTTTTTTCTCTTCCGTTACTGGGGGGGGCCCCGCCCCCAAACCCGCGCGGGGGCCCGCTTCACAGCACCTAGGAGCCCAGTATGAAACTGCGCAACA
Source organism: uncultured Coxiellaceae bacterium (assembly GCA_964489265.1). Lineage (GTDB taxonomy): Bacteria > Pseudomonadota > Gammaproteobacteria > DSM-16500 > DSM-16500 > CAYRUP01. The sequence continues at coordinate 6,953 of CAZAXX010000028.1, read as the reverse complement.
AGGTATTATTCGGAGTCGGTCTAGTCTGGGTTGGCTTTCTAATCCTAGCCTACACCACATCCAAATACTTTCTGATACGCAGCTTCCTACAACTCGATCAAGTCCAAAATAATCCCAAATTCGAAGCAGCAACTCTAAACTACACCCTAAGTTTTATCATTTTAGGATTAATCTCTTTATTACTTTTGCTCTGGCTATTACGCATTCTTTTTTTGAATCGTCTGGAAAAACTCAATCAGGAAATCAATACTCAAACTAATTCTTCCCATGACGAACTTTCTTCCGTGGCAAAACAAATTGAAGAACGCACCAATGAATTAAAAATCACTAACCAACAATTAAAACAGGAAATAGCAGAACGCGAGCAAATTGAAAATGAGCTTAATATCCATAAAGCACATTTAGTCCGTTTAGCACATTATGATGATTTGACCTCGTTACCTAATCGGGTTTTTTTTCACGAAATGCTCAACAAAACTATCCATCACGCAAGTCGGCATAAAAAATTGATGGCAATTTTATTTATTGATATTGATCGCTTCAAAAATATTAATGATGAATTTGGTGTTGCCGCAGGTGATCTTGTTTTAAAAGAAATAGCCAATCGTTTTGCAACCGTTTTACGATCGGGTGATACATTAGCACGCTTGGGCGGTGATGAATTTATTATTTTATTAAACGATATTGGACATGCAAAATTTGCCAGTCCAGTCGCTGATAAATTATTACAAGCTTGTTCTGAGCCTATCAAAATAGATAATCAGGAAGTCATGGTGACAATTAGCATCGGTATCTGTCTTTATCCAAATGATGGAGAATCGCTAGAAGATTTACAAAAAAATGCTGATTGTGCGATGTATAAAGCAAAGCAATCTGGCGGCGGTGTTTATCAATATTTCACAAAAGAAATGAACAAAGAAGCACACAAGCATATCCAATTGGAAGCCGCGCTGCGCAAGGCAATCAATAACAATGAATTTGTTCTCTATTATCAACCCAAGCTAAATTTGAAAGATGGTACGATGGCAGGTGTTGAAGCCCTGATTCGTTGGGAAAATCCAGAATTCGGACTCATCAGTCCCACTGAATTTATCCCGCTTGCCGAAGAAACAGGTCTTATTATGCAAATTGGTGAGTGGGCATTACGTGAAGCTTGCAGAGCAAATAAAGCCTGGCAGCAGCAAGGTTTTGAACCGATTGCAGTTGCCGTGAATCTTTCACCAAAACAATTTCAACATCAAGATATTGCGCAATTGGTTGAAAGTGTGCTGCAAGAAGTTGGGCTTGATGCAAAATATCTCGAACTTGAAATTACTGAAACTGCAATCATGTCGGATGTTTCTTCGACAGTCAGCAAACTACAACGAATAAAAGAAATGGGTGTGCATATTTCTGTAGATGATTTCGGCACTGGCTACACGTCAATTAGTTATCTGAAAAAATTTCCAATTAGTCTTTTAAAAATCGATCAAAGTTTTGTAAAAGGAATTACATACAATCAAAATGATAGCGCCATTACCAGTGCAGTCATTGCGTTAGCCCATAGTCTCGGAATGAAAGTCATTGCTGAAGGCGTAGAAAATGCTGAACAATTACAATATCTTGCCGACCAAGAATGTGACATTGTGCAAGGTTATTATCTCAGCAGACCGCTCCCAGAACAAAAAATTATTTTACAATTCAGTAAAGTAGAACAAAATTCGCTAATCAAAACATAGGGCGACAGCCTGGGTTGCCCTTAGCAGCCCATAGGCGTACGATAAAATTATAAGCGTGGTGATAATAACTAGAGGAAACACTATGCCTATTAAAAAACCTAAAAAATCAAAGGAAAAACAGCCTGTTAGGATGGGCTACTGGGAGCATTTAATTGAAAATTTTTCAGCTCACTCAAAAGTATGGCTAGAAGATTATGAAGTAAATAACTCAACACCACATAAAAAAAACTCTCCTATTTACGCTTCAAAAGAAGTTTCACTTGATGCAGAGTTATCAGTAAATTTAACTAAATTTGCAAAAAAAAATAATTTTTTAATAACCACAGTTTTACATGGTGCCTGGGGATTATTATTAAATCGCTATTCAACGACAGATGATATTATTTATGGAATGGGCTGCTTTTCAGAAAAGAAAACATCAAAAGAATTATCTTTTCAAGCTCCCCTTCTTCCAATTCGATCGACCATTCATGATGAAGAAACCATATTTAATTATTTAAATAACACAGCAGAAAAATTAAGAGAAAATGATAAACATATAAAATCATTTACCAGAGAAACAAAAAATAGCGCTGCATTTAAAAATTTATTTAATTATTTATTACTTTCTCCTGCTAAAACAGCTCCCGGTAAAAATAAAAAATCATACTCGATAAATCCTAATAAATTTCCTCTCGTGTTAGTTATCAATGATGACTCACTATTAAAACTGACTCTCTTATTCAACACAAAACGATTTTCTCCAGAGAGCGCGGTCAATTTAATCGAACATTATCTTGTTATTCTTGAGAAAATAATCGCTGACCCAGAACAATTAGTCACGCATTATTCCATTCTTACTTCAGAAGAACGCCATGAGTTATTGCACGAATGGAGTAAAACGCAACAAAAACGTTTGCTACTCAAAAAAAATGAATGTGTACATGAGTTATTTATTCAGCAAGCCAGAAGAACACCGGATTATATTGCTATCACGCATAATGAAACACGCATAACCTATAAAGAATTAGATGAGTTTTCGAATCAAATTGCACATCTCCTAGCGCAACGAAAAATTCGTTTTGGTGACACTATCGCAGTGTTGATGGAGCGTACTCCACTCTTGATTGCTACTATGCTTGCGATATTTAAAATAGGCGCCGTTTATGTTCCTATTAACCCAAAATATTCTGATGAAAACATTAAATTTATTATTGAAGATAGCGAAACGCATCTCATCTTAGTCAATAACACACAAAGAATAGCTAAGGATTTTTTATATAAAACAGTGATTTTTGATGAAAGCCTCTCAGCAATGAAACATTTACCAAAACAATTACCCATTGTTAGATCTGACAGAAGTGAACGCAATGCTTATGTTATTTATACGTCAGGCACAACAGGCGAGCCTAAAGGCGTTATTATCAAGCATTCAAGTTTAGTTAATCTAGTCACTTGGTATAAAACCTGTTTTGATCTTTCTCCCAGCGATCGCGCGTCACAATTTGCATCGCAAGGATTTGATACTTTTTTTAGTGAAACAATTCCTTTTCTTCTGTCAGGTGCCAGTGTGAATATTGTTGATGATCATGTGAAATTTACTCCAACACTTTTCATGCCATGGCTAGCACGTGAAAAGATTACTATTTGCGATTTGCCTACGGCTTACGCGCAGATTTTACTTAACCTTCCCTGGCCAGATAAACTCAGCTTGAGAACAGTCAAATTAGGCGGTGAGATGCTCACGCAGTATCCGTCGCAACTTTACCCTTTCGATATTTGGAATGTTTATGGGCCTGCGGAAGCTACTATCGAAACGACCTATTTTAAAATTTATCACGCAAACACCCTGCCCAGTGAGCAGGAACATAAACATGTTCCGCCGCCGATTGGGAAAGCAATTTTGAATACAGAAGTCTATGTTGTCGATCAACACATGGAACCTGTCCCCATTGGCAATGTCGGTGAGCTTTTAATTGCTGGCGCAAATCTTGCAGTTGGTTATTTAAATCGTCCACAGCTTACCCGCGATAAATTTATTCGAAATATTTTTAGTGAAAATCCAGATGCTAAAATGTTTCGCACTGGCGATTTAGTCCGCTGGCTTAATGATGGGAATTTAGAATTTGTTGGCCGCATAGATCATCAAATTAAAATTAGTGGTTATCGAATTGAAATTAGTGAAATTGAAACTGCACTTAATCAATATCCTGACGTCAATGAAGTGGTTGTTATTGCAAAAGAATTAACAAATGGGCAAAAAACATTAATTGCTTATCTTGTCCCTAACCTGGATAAAATACGCATTCCATATCAAGAACGTTGCTTGGTTTCAATTAATAACATTCATTATTTGCAAGTATTAAGTGAAGATATTTCAAAATCAGGAATTGCAGTGACAGGTGCAACAGAAGAATTAGCGAAACACCAAACTGTTCGACTCAATTTAAAATTACCAGGCTTTAATGAAGCATTATGGTTAACTGGTAAAGTCATTTGGCAACGAGAACAACGCGCAGGAATTCAATTTGATCAAACGAACAAACAACTCGCCTTATTACAAAAAAGTATTGAGTATTATCTTTCAACCCATAATCTCATGGAAACCTTACAAAGTGCCGCAGCGAAGCGCAGCTTAAGAAGCGCCCTTAAAAAGAAGCTGCCTGATTATATGGTACCCACTGTTTTTAGCACACTCACCAGTCTTCCTTTAACGTTTAATGGCAAAGTTGACTGGCGTTTGTTGCCTCCACCAAAAGATTTTGAGCGCTTGCTCGAGCGAAGTTATGCTGAGCCCAGAAATGCAACTGAACAAGAAATATATGCGATGTGGTGTGATATTTTAAAATTAGATTCGGTTAGCATTACGGATAATTTTTTTGATATCGGTGGCAATTCACAATGCGTTGCGGAATTATCTGTTCGAATTTTAAAAAAATTCAATGTGGCGATTCCGGAAAGAATATTTTTTGAATTACCTTTTATTCCAATTATGGCTGAGTATATCGATTCAAAAGGCACGCAATACACTTATAAAACATCGATCCAAGATGAAATTGCTCGTGATTCAGTTCTGCATGATGATGTCATGCCAACCAAAAAATTAAGTCCAACAATACATAATCCACAGGGAATATTGCTGACCGGTGCTGCAGGATTTCTTGGTATTTATTTATTACGTGAATTGTTATTGAATTCTGAAGCAAAAATTTATTGTTTAATACGTAAAGGAAAATTTGAAAGCATAGCCTCACGCCTAATCAGCAATATTGATCGCTATGAATTATCTGATGAAATTTCCCTCGCCAATCGGCGCATTGTGATGATTGAAAGTGATATTGGTAATGATCAATTTGGGATTCCAGTTGAGCTTTATAACAATCTCGCTGGAAAAATTGACTTGATTTATCATTGTGGCGCGCAAATTAATACAATTACATCTTATACCAATTTACGTACCAGCAATGTGCAAGGCACATTAGAAATTATTAAATTTGCCTTACACCATTATGATAAACCGATTCATTATATTTCTACTTTGGCGGCTGCCAATAAAGTCGATGAAACTCAGCATATACTGGAAGAATTTCCCGATGCGAATTCAAGTCAGCTGATCGGTGGTTATGCTATCAGTAAATGGGTTTCTGAACGTCTTCTCACGCAATTAAAAAATCGTGGCTTGCCTATTTCAATTTATCGCTCTGGTCACATCTGGGGGCAATCAGATACTGGCATTACCAATATAAATGATGCTTTATTGTTGCTTGTCAAAGGCTGTATTCAATTGGGTTTTGCGCCAAACTGGCATGAGAAGATTCGCTTGTTGCCCGTTGATTTCGTCAGCAACGCAATCATAAATATCTCACTGCAAAAAATCGATAAATCTAACGTGTATCATATCGACCATCCTAACGGAATTATGTGGACTGACTTGATTGCCTGGTTAAATGATTACGGATACACAATCAAGATCTGCTCGCATAAAGAATGGCGGCAGCATCTTACCAAAATTGGTCGTGACAATGCGATATTTCCTTTTTTACCACATTATCTTTCACAAAACACATCGCCTAAAGCATATGAAATTGATATGAATAATACGATTTCAGCGCTTAAAACTGCGAAAATTGCTTATCCAGAATTGAATGACCGCTTATTGCGTCTTTACATGAAATATCTTTGCGAAATCGGTTTCTTACCTATGCCTGAAGGCAGGCGGAAACAAATATTCATCTAGATTAGGCATTAATGTATACTGTAAGTTCTATAAATTACAGGAAGTATATATATGGCTTATATAATTTATCGCTATAATTTAGAGGAAAGTTTTAATCAAATTTCATCTTCTCTACCAAAGGAACTCAAGTCATTCATTCAAAAATTTATTCATGCTGATTATTTTGAAGTTGGCGCAGAAGAAAAAATAGAGGAATTTAGAAAAGATTATTTATCGAGACGATTTTTGTGTGAAGGCGAATCGCTTGCAGACTACTTTCCAGATAAATCTGCTAACGAAATTACTGATAAAGAAATTCTTGCAAAATTGGCTGAATTATTTTGCTGCGAAGAAAATGCAAGAGCCATTGTTGAAGCGAATACACAAGTTGTTGGAATGATTGCATGTAATTTAATTTTGGCGAAGATTCTTTGTGGAAGCAAAGATGATATCTTGAGAATTATTCAGTACCCAAATGAATTTACTACTGTCAATCTCACGCTGGATAAAAGAACTAAGCACATTAAATTAATCTGCACGTATTCGCAAATTCCAATTCAGTTCAGTGAAAATAGTGAGGGCGTAATTCCAGGACCCATTGTCTCAAAATTTTCATTAACAAAACGTTGTGGTAAATTTGGCTTTCAACTTGATAGCATTGAAACAGATGATGATTTTATAAAAAATTTATTGCTAAATCCTCCCATTCCACTACAACGAGTTATTAATCACTACAAACCTAGCGTCATCAGTAAATGGGAAGCATTGTTTACCGGGAAAAAAGCCTCTGTAGATGAATCAAAAAAATCGGGTTCAGATGCAACAACACTGTTGGCTGGTGTTGCAATCACTGCCGTTGTGACAGGTGGCTGGTTATTGCTTAACAGAGGCAATCCTGAGGCGGGTGTTCAGGTAACTGAAATGGCAAAAAATTTGCCGCCGATTAAACCACCGTTTTAATTTAAATGTCATCCTGAACTTCCTCTTGTCATCCTGAACGAAGTGAAGGATCTCCATATATAAGGAGATCCTTCACTTCG
>CAZAXX010000027.1:0-29272 GCA_964489265.1 uncultured Coxiellaceae bacterium | reverse complement strand
AAACATGCCGGGGTCCGCCCCTGCAGTTTTGACGGTATGTGTCGCGCAGTCAGACCTAGGCCGTCTGTATGTCAAACCGCCCCTGTCCTTCCACACTCAATGTTTTCCACAACCACGGCAAAATTATTTCTAATTGCCGATCAAATTGCCACGGTGGATTAACCACAATCATGCCGCAACCATTTAATTCAGTTTGCACATCTTCTGGATGAACATACATTTCAGCAATTAACATAGGCCGTTTGATTTTGTTTTTAAGATCACGATAAAAATAAGAAAGCCGTCGTTCTGTTTTAATCGGGTACCAAAGCGCATAAATTCCCGTTTCAAAACGATCAACCGCTTTTGCTAAAATCCCAGGCAACGCCGCCAATTCTTCTGCTTTTTCATAAGGCGGATCGATTAAAACAAGTCCCCGACGTTCTTTCGGCGGCAAAAAAGCTTTTAGACTTTGATACCCATCTTGATGATGAATTGCAGTTTGCGAATCATTGCTAAAAACTTTTTTAAGCGTTAGAAAATCATCCGGATGTAATTCCGATAAAACCATCCTGTCTTGCGACCGCAAAAATTGACGCGCGAAATAAGGTGAACCGGGGTAGTAACGCAGCTCATCACTCTCATTTAATTTTTTAACACAATTTAAATAATCCTGAATAAGTGCGGGCTGATCCGGTCGGCCTAATACTTTTTTAATCCCATCTTTAAATTCTTTGCATTTTTGCGTTGCATCAGACTGCAAATCATAAACGCCAATGCCCGCATGCGTTTCAAGATAACAAAATCCGGTTTCTTTGCGATGCAACGATTGGATGAGCGATACTAAAATAATATGTTTAAACACATCAGCAAAATTGCCGGCGTGATAGACGTGGCGATAATTCATTTTATGGTGAGACCTCAGTATATGTGATAAGAGTCGTCATTGCGAGGAGCGCAGCGACGTGGCAATCCAGCATTTTATTCCCAGAGAGGATAATGTTCTAATTTGATTTCTTCTTTAAAAAATATTTTTGTACCGGCTGCGAATGATTCAGTGTAATCAGAAATATAAAAATTTTTCAAACCATGCCCATTTGGATTGAGCAATTTGTCTTGTGTTAAGCGTGTTTTTACAGCCTTGGCAACAGCGTCAGATGGATCAATGATATCAATTTTATGTTGAAAAAAATCAGCAATTTTTTCTTTAACAACTGCGTAATGCGTGCATGCCAAAAGCAATGCGTCAATTTTTTTGAGAGATGCATGCGATAAATATTCTTCGACCAGGCTATCCGTCACGCCATTATTTCCAAACTCTTCGATTGCAGAAGCCAATAAATTAGTTGGATAAGAAATTAATTCAATGCCATGGTTCAAGTTATCAATTTTTTTCTTATAAACATTGGAGTTAACGGTTTGTCGTGTGCCAATTAAGCCAATTTTTTTATGCGCATAATTGTCACGTAAAAATTGTATAGTAGGATCAACCACATTCATCACGATCGCTTTGCTCGCCACATATTCCTTGATTAATTCATAGGCGGCGGTTGAGGCGGAGTTGCAAGCGATTAAAATCAATTTGCATTTCTGTTGCAAAAGCATGTGGGCGATTTTGACAGAGTAAGCTTGGATAGTTGCGGATGATTTATCGCCATAAGGCAGATGCGCAGTATCACCGAAATAAATAATATTTTCTTTCGGCATGTGCTTAACAATAGCCTGCGCAACGGTCAAGCCGCCAATGCCGCTATCAAAAATTCCAATGGGATGTGTGGGTGAGTGTTTTGTCATATAAGCCATATCTTAGCGAAAAATGTGCGGGATGGCTAGGGCTAAGCGGCGTCATTGCGAGCCCAGCGTTTTTTGCTGGGCGTAGCAATCCAGGTTTTCAGGCCTAACTTCGTCCACAAAAATTTTAGAAAAATCCTGTTGACATAAAATTAAAAGCTAGTTACTTTAACAATTATTCTTCCCAGCAAAAATCCCGCAGCACTTCCCCCAAATAATCAAAGCATGACACTTCTCAGCATGTTGTCATTCATCTTTTCTAAATCCAAAAACACAAAAAAAGCAATGAGGCAATAATGCACTATTCCATACGTAATCAAAATGAAGCGCTTCAAGAAGTAGCCAAAAAATTTGGTACGCCACTTTATGTTTATGATCGCATGGAAATTGAAGAAAATTATGCCGCATTAAAAAAGGCTTGTGCGGATCATGTTGATATATTTTATTCGCTGAAGGCAAATCCAAATTTAGCTATTTCAGCTGCATTAAATAAATTAGGCGCCGGCGCAGAAGTTTGTTCAGGATTGGAATTGCAAAGCGCGTTACTAGCGGGCTATTTGCCAGAAAATATTTTATTTGTTGGCCCACTCAAAAAACCAAACGAAATACTTTATGCTTTAGAAAAAAAGATATATGCCATAGTCTGTGAGTCAAAAGAAGAATTAAATTATATAAATGAATTAGCGAAAACGAGGAGAGTGGTTGCTAATGTTGCAATTAGGATTAATCCATCCTTTGCCGTGCGAGACGCCTCTCTAAAAATGGGCGGCGTTCCTTCGCAATTTGGTATTGATCAGCAAGATGTCTTTAAGAATAAAAAATTTTTTCTTAAAAAAAATTCTGTCAATATCATCGGAATTCATGTTTTTAACGGAACACGTATTTTGCAAGCAGAAAAGTTTTTTGAAAATACGAAAAATATTTTTGCATTATCAGACGAATTAGCAAACGAATGGGGAATGGATTTCAGCATGCTGGATATAGGTGGTGGTATCGGCGTGCCATATTTTAAAAACGAAACTGACTTTAATATGCAAGAACTTAATAAATTAATGCCCCCGTTCGTGATGAATTATAAAAAACAACATCCAAAAATGCGCATTATCTTGGAAAGTGGCCGGTATTTAGTGGCAACCGCGGGCGTATTAATCAGTCGAATTGACTGCATAAAAATCTCAAAAAATGTACCGTTTCTCATTACGGATGGTGGCATGAATTGTCATTTAACTGCAGCGGGGTATGGTTCAGTATTAAAAAGAAATTTCCCAATCACCCTGCTCACGAAATCAAAATCAAAAAAAAGCAGAAGTTATCACATTACTGGTCCGCTTTGTACGCCGGCGGATGTGATAGGTCGAGAAGTTATCTTAACTGAAGCAAAAGTAGGTGATTATATTGTAATTGCCGCATCGGGCGCATACGGTCCAACAGCATCACCCGTTTTGTTTTTAGGACATGGCCATCCTGCTGAAATATTGTTGGATCAAGACAAAGTTAAGTTAATTCGCGAGCGAGATGTCGCGGATGATTTTTTTAGAAAACAAAAGATGAATTAAGACCCGTCATTGCGAGCCCACGTTTTCTGTGGGCGCGGCAATCCAGAAAAACGCGATCGCTGTTTGCGATGACGATGATAAAAATAGCTATCAATTCGAGCCTACACCTACACCCATCCCAGCTTTAACTCAGCATTACTCAATAACAAAAATTTTATTTATTCACTAATGGAACTATTACGATGCAAGCATGTTTTATGGAAAAAATTCAAATGGCTTTGACAAAAGCATTAAATGGAAAACCTCTGGCCGATCTGACACCACAAACCAAACTACGTGACGATGTTGGGCTTGATTCAATTACATCATTAACATTTTTGATGGCATTGGAAGAATTAATCGAAGGATTTATTGTGGATCCAGATACCTTAGATATGAGTGATCTAGAATGTATTCAAACAATAAATGAATATATAGAGCGACAATTAGCAAAGGTGGCATCCGATGCTAAATAAAATAAATTTATCAGAAAGTTATTTTGCTCGTTTCCCAGTACGGCAACCACGAGAGCCACGCACGCGCTTTATACGATATTACCAAGATTTATATGCCGTGTATGGCGAGCAATTATCTCAACAAACTTTTCTTGCAGGATCACAATATTCTTTTACTGAGTTAGGTGACGGGGTTTTTGCAAAAATACCCAAAAATACGTTAAGTCAGATTGATTTATTTGTCGTAGTCGCTTGGTCACATGAATTTGATCCGGATTACGCAAGTGCAGGAACTTATTTTTTTGATCGGCATGAGCTAGCAGGAAAAATAATCGACGTCAGTGATCATGGGTCACTTGGATTTTTTACTGCGCTAAATATAACAAAAAAATATCTACAGGCAAGTCAGTATAATAATGTAATGATACTTGTGATGGAGCAAACGACGACTCCAGGAGGAGAGGTCAGACCAACTATGCCTTTGCATGATGTTGCTTTTGGTTTGTTAGTTTCTAAAAAATCTTTTCTTAAAAATAACTATGAAATAATTTTGTCTGAAGTAAAACAAAAAGAAAAAATTAAATCGGTTGATAAATTGGTATTCGAAACATGCAATATATATTCCATTCCACAGTCAAAATTCAAACTCATATTTAAAAATAATAGTGTTTTTCATTATCAATATGAAAACAGTCATTTATGTTTAGAGAATGTTGTTACAAATATTATTCCAAATTACCCAGGCGTATTTCCATTGCTTGCTTGTTTGCATGATTTACAAGATTGCGATGATGTGGCTGATTTGATTTTAATGTTAGATGAAGATGCAGAGACAGCGGATATAGGCTATGTATTATTAAGGAGATATAAATGATCGAAGTGGCAACCCAACAATTAAAAACGTCATTTCCAATGCTGGATGACAATAAATTTGGTTATCGGCGTTTTAGTCTGCGGCAATCTGGAATGGAGCCATTTCATTATTTAGATGATTTGAATATTGATGCAATCCTGCGCGACGGATATTTTATTTTTCATAGCGCGGCAATGCAAAAAGAAAATTTATCAGTCATTTCTGGCGAATATGGATTCACATTAAATAAAGCAGCTTGTAAATTTATTAATTGTGATCTGTTAAATAAACATCAGCTCTCAATCGGATGTAGTGTGACAGCTTTAGATCCAATGCATGCGAATCATGATTATTTGAACTATGTTATTCAATTCAAAAATAAAGTATTAGACGCTCAGTTGTCTTGGACAATGGAGTTTCTCAACGCTATCTATTCACATTTAAAAAATCGCCATTCAGCAAAAAATACATTAATCAATAAAGAAATTATTCAAGTCATGTTGGCAGATGTGCTTGTGCATATTGAATCTGCAAAACAACATCGCATGATAAATTCACCCGACATAGCAGAAAACCAGTTACTTGCAGTTAAAGAATTGAAAGCGGCTAATCAAATTTTAGCAAAGCTTTATGGGGGAAGATCGTTTCTCGCGGGGAATATGGTGGAGATGATTATGATATTTGAATATTTTCGTGATATTTATTTTTAACACGGGGCAACATTATGCGTGATATACCGAATGTAGATAGATTCAGTGACGAATTAGCATCAGCAGCGACTTTTTTTCGTGACATCGCGTTTGAAATTGAAGCGAGCCCCGCTTCAATTATGAAATATAAAAATCATCCGGCAATTACGAATTTAGTGGATACTGAAACACAAGCATGTCTTGATCGCGTAAAAAAATATGAAGCGCTTGGTTATGGTGATGCCGGCGTGTTGCTCGCCTGTCCTGGCGCATCGCTCGCTGGAGTTATGCTAGATGAATTAGGCAGTGCTGAGCAGCGTGAGATTTTTTATCACTATGTAAAGTCAAATTCGACAACAACTTTTTTGGCGGTGACAGAGCCAAGCCAAGGATCCAATTTAAGTCAAATGACAACACAGTTGCAGTCCGTGAAGCCTAACTTGTGGTTGTTGAATGGCGAAAAGTGGCTAGTAGGACACGGTGCAACCGGCAGTATCGGTGTTGTCATTGCTAAAATAAACGACGGTCCATTGGGCGTGCGCGCAATTCTATTGCTCCCTTCTGTTCTGCAACTTAGCGAAGATGATCAACTGCAACGTCGTTTGTTACCTATGACTGGATTAAAAGGCGCAAGACTGGGGCGTTTAAAATTTAAAAATATTCCACTCACGAATGATGACATGTTGGGCGCACATTTGAGTGTCGCAGAACGTGGAATGATGGCATTAATCAAAACCTTTAATCGCATGCGACCTTGTGTTGGAGCACTTGCGATTGGTGTGGCGCAAGCCATTGTAGATTATATCCTGGCCAAAAGTAATTTAAGGCACGTAGCAATAAGGCAAATAAATCATCTTAATCACACTATTTCAGTTTCGCGCGATTTATTATATTTAGCCGCTCTACATGTTCAGCAAGACCCGATTAATAGCAGTCTATCTTCTCTTGCAAAAATTAAAGCGACCCAAACTGCAGAAAGAGTAGCAAGCGCCATTCCCGAATTAATGGGGCGATTTTCATTCCTCGAGCATCCGTTGTTAGAAAAATGGTATCGAGACGTCTGGGGTTTTGAGTATATGGAAGGAACTCAAAATATGCATAAATTAAATATATTTAATGCTTATCGCGCAGGTACGGTATGAGATATTTGGAGAAAATACAAAGCATCATAAATAATCTCGCCAAGTTTGCGTTGCCAATGTTGGCAGGAAATATTTTTGTCGCGATCACTTCACTAATTAACATTCATTTACTGGGTAAATCCAATCCAGATAATTTTTATATCTTTGCTGTCTTCTCACCCATTTATTATCTATTTCTTGCATTTCAAGAATCATTTCGCGGAACAACGCTAATGATTTCTACAAGTCACAGTAAACACTTTTTCAAAAAAATTATTTTTTTAGTCGCGATTTTAGGCGTCTTCATGGCTAGCATAATAAGTTTTTTATCACACTGGATTTCAATTTGGTTTCACGTTAACACACTATTGTCTAATCAATTTAAATGGTTTATTCAAGAAATGGGCTGGATTAATGTATTGCTGACGCTGGGTGTTGTATTCAATGCCGCGATTGTTGGCGCAGGTTTTCCCAGAAGCGCTTTTTTATTTACAATCGTGACATGCTTGTTAACGACATTCTTGCTAATTTTTCAGCTGACTTATTTGCATCAAGGGTTACATTCATTCACTACAGCATCGTGGATTGCAAATTTTGTGATGGGCACAGTGATGGTGCTATTTTTACAGAGTAGAAAACGATTTACTAATAAAAAAAGTCGGCCAACTCAATTTGGCAATACCACACTGCTTAAATTACTCAGTAACACCAGTTTGCCATTATTTATTTCATACTTAATTATTTTTAGCGGTTTTGCAATTTGTAATTCATTGCTAGCCAAATATGGAGTTGCTGTGGTCGCCGGCTATGGCATCGCTTGTCGCTTGCAAATGCTATTGATATTACCGGCAATAGGAATAGGAAGCGCCTTAGCTATTTTGGTTAATAATAAAATAACAGAAAATAAAGTTCTAATTACCGTGGTAGGAATCGGCATAACCATTGCGTTATATGGATTTTTGAGCGTCGCCATTCATTATTATAATAATCAATTAATACAAATTTTAGTGTCAGCCGAAACAATCCGAGAAGCTGCAATTGATTATTTTCAACAAGTATCTTTCTCGTATATTTTCTTGGGACCCATCATCGCATTTGTGACGTTGCTAGAGCAAATTGGTTATGCTCTGCAGGTCATGTTATTTAATTTATGTTATTTCGCTTGCATTGGTCTCGCAGGCTATTTCTTCCTGGAAAAACAAACCTCATATAATTATTTTTTTCATATTATATCCTACGCAAATTACGCCTCTTTTATTCTCATCCTAATATTCTTCAAACGTTTTAACTTTAAACCTATTTCATAAATGTAAATCAGTTAGGAGTCATGCATATGTTTGTACCAACCAATTTGGTCGATTATTTAGTGTATTCTGCAACGCACTATCCAAATAAAGAAGCTGTAGTGTGTGGTGATGTTCGATTGACTTACGGAAAGTTGCACGTTATGACAAATCAAGTTGCCAATGCGTTATGTGCGTTAGGTATAAAACGCGGTGATAGAATTTTATTGTGTCTGGATAATCAGATCGAAACCGTTGTTTTATTTTGGGCAGCTTTGAAAGCCAACGCCGTGATATCAATCATCAATCCAGGCATAGCCCTGCAGAAATTGATTTACATTATAAAAGATTCTGGCGCAACTTTTTTATGTATAAAAGATGAAGCACTGCTGAATGAAATTAACAAATTAAAATGTGCATTAAATAAAATAATTCTTGTCAATAAACATTCCGAAACCGACGTCATTTACTATGAAAATCTACTGAAATTTTATGATGGTCGTATGCCAAAGCGTAAGACGATTGATATAGATTTGGCTGCTATCATTTACACATCAGGCTCGACGGGTTTGCCTAAAGGTGTGATGTTAAGCCAGAGGAATATGCTTGCTGCATCGGCTTCTATTTGCGAATATCTGAAATTACAGCATGACGATATAATTATTTCGGCGCTGCCTATGTCGTTTGATTATGGCTTGTATCAAATGATTTTAGCTTTTCAGGCCAGCGCAACATTAATTGTAGAAAAAGATTTTGTTTGGCCAATTCAATTTATAAAAAAAATCTCAGAAGAAAAAGTGACTATATTACCTGGTGTCCCCACTTTATTTTCAATTTTAGCCAATCACTTACCAAAAATTACCTATGATTTAAGTTCTGTACGTTGTGTCACGAATACAGGCGCTGCTTTATTCGCAAAACACGTCAGTATCATTCAATCATTATTTCCTCACGCAATAATTTTTTCTATGTATGGATTAACAGAATGTAAACGTTGTACTTATTTGCCACCCGAAGATATTGCACATAAATCAGATAGCGTTGGGATCGCAATACCAAATACCGAAATTTGGGTGGTCGATGAGACGCATAAAAAATTAGGCCCTAATCAAGTCGGCCAACTTGTGATACGTGGCGCTACCGTGATGCAAGGATATTGGAATAAACCCGTAGAATCAGACCGCGTATTGAAAGAAGGATTTTTACCGGGAGAGAAAGTGTTGTATACCGGCGATTATGGCTATTTGGATCAAAATGGTTATTTTTATTTTTGCGGAAGAATGGATGAAACCATCAAGCGCTATGGTGAAAAAGTGAGTTTAAAAGAAATTGAAGAAACAATTTATTTACTTCCTGCCGTAAATGAAGTGGCTGTGATCGATGTGCCAGATGAAATAATTGGATCTGCCATTATTGCTTTTGTTGGATCTGATAAAAATGACAATTACATTAAACATTCCATTGTGCAACATTGTAAAAGCGCATTGGCAAAAACACATTGGCCACAAGATGTTTTTTTGCTGCCAGAATTGCCGAAAAACACGAATGGAAAATTTGATAAATCCGCGCTGAAAAATCATTACATCAAGCAGCTGTCAACCTGAGAGCGTTTTTTCTTGAAGGATCTCCATGTTATAGCAAGTATCAAAAACAGGGAAACACAATGCGAATCAAGTTAAGAATTATAATATGTGCCACAGTAGCGATAGTTTGTTCGATACTATTCCACAAAATATCATCGCACAAACGAATAAAAGCAGAGCAAATGATTCCTTTTGTAGAAGTAACTGCTGCCAAGGTAACCCACATACGACAATACATATCAGTAAATGGCGTTGTAAGATCGGTTCGATCAGTCAACGTCGTTTCTGATGTGTCTGGTAGAATTATTAAAATTCTATTTAATTCTGGACAATATGTACATCAAGGTGACTTGCTTGTTGTTCTGGATGATGAACTTGAAAAAGCAGATCTTGAAGAAGCGGAAGCAAAATTGCGTTATCAAGAAAAAAATTTTCAACGCTATGTACAACTTGCTAAACAAGGAATTATCGCAAAAGACAATCTCGATAATCTTAAATCTCAAGTCGATCAACTTAAAGCACGCGTTCACAGAATACATGCAGAAATTGAAAAACGTTTTATTCGCGCACCTTTCGATGGGTTGTTAGGGATCAAACAGATTAGCCAAGGCCGCTATGTGCAGCCTGGCGATTTGCTTGTCAATTTACAGCAGAGAAATTCATTGAGTTTAGATTTAACTGTGCCAGAAAAATATATCAACGCTTTTTCGTTAGGACAAACTATCCAAGTCAAAGAAGGTAAAGTAGAAGCAGGAAAAATAGTTGCATTTGATTCGAGTATCAATAATCAGACACATAGCCTGTTGGTGCGCGTATTGATAGATAATAAAAATTCGACATTAATTCCCGGACAGTTTGTCACAGCATATTTACCAATAACAAATAAAAGCGTCATCACAATACCGATGACGGCAATCAATTACGCTGCAAGTGGCAGTAGTGTTTACGTTATTCGAAAACAAAAAGCATATCTTCAGCAGGTTGAACTTGAAAGCAACGATGATTATGCCATTGTCAAAAAAGGCTTAAAGTCAGGCGATGTTGTTGTCTGTGCTGGACAAGCCAAGCTTTTTGACGGCAGCAAAATCAAAATCAGAATGGAGGCGAAAAATGCACTTCACTGATTATTTTATTCGAAATCCAGTCTCAGCTATCACCCTATGTTTGTTTATTCTGCTGGCGGGTGGAGTAGCGTTGTGTCATTTGACCATTCGTTTAATGCCAAAAATAGATATTCCAATTATAGAAATTAATACGCTATACCCAGGCGCATCAGCAAAAATAGTCCAGGATAATGTGACAACGGTGCTTCAAAATACATTAGCAGGAATTACCGGAATTGATTACATCACGTCATCCAATCGCGATGGCCAAAGTGACATACAAATTCATTTTAAAATTGGATTAAATGCAACTACAGCAATGAATAATGTCATTAATAAAATTGAATCAGCGCGTCAGAATATACCACCTGATGTAAATGAGCCTGTCATTACCAAATTATCAGCCGATGATAAGCCAATCATGATTATTGCCTATACCAGTCCAATCATATCAAGATTGAAAATAGGCGATTATTTGCAACGCATGGTAAAACCAAAATTAGAGTTGCTTGATGGTGTTGCTTCAGCCGATATCATGGGCGAACGCTATGCTATGCGCATTTGGCTTGATCCTAAGCGTTTAGTAGAAAATGAACTAACACCATTTGATATTGCAGAAAGTATAAAAAATCAAAATATTTCTGCTGCAACTGGAATAAAAAAATATTCGAATGTGCAATTTGAATTAAATACAAATACAGGTTTAAGTACAGCACAAGAATTCAATCAAATAATTATTAAAAATCTGGAAAATAATTTGTTACGGCTAAAAGATGTCGGTGTTGCAACATTGGGCGCTGAATCCAGTAACATTACGACGATTGTAAATGGCATTCCTGCCACAATGATTTTTATCAAATTATTACCTGAAGCAAATTCATTGCTGGTTTCAAAATTAATTCATAACAGTTTACCTGAAATAAAAAAATTATTACCAAATGGTGTTGATGAGAAAATAGTGTTTGATGCAAGTCGCTATATTCATTCAGCAATAAACGAATTGAACATGACAATTGTTATCACTTCGCTAATCATCTTGCTCGTCATATTTATTTTTCTGGGTAGTAGGCATGCCACAATTATTCCTGTTGTGACAATTCCATTGTCATTAATTGGTGTCAATTTTTTCTTGTGGGTATCTGGTTGCTCTTTGAATATATTGACGATGTTAGCAATGGTATTAGCAATTGGGTTAGTGGTTGATGACGCAATTATTGTTCTAGAAAATATACATAGAAACAGAGAGTTAGGGTTGGACCAATTTGCTGCCGCAAGCCTTGGCACCAAAGAAATCGTATCCCCTATCATCAGCATGAGTATTATACTTGCTGTCGTATATTTTCCGATTGCTTTCATCGGCGGAATTCTGGGAAAATTTTTTAGTGAATTTGCACTGACTTTGTCGATGTCTATCATTATCTCGGGTGTGATTGCACTTACATTATCTCCAATGCTATGCGCCAGGCTTCTTAGTCAACAAAATATAAAATCTATTTTACATAAACAAGTTGAATGGATTATTTTTTGGTTAAGAAAAAAGTACACACTAATTTTAATAAAAGTAATTAAACAAAATTGTCTTCTATTTACAATTTGGATTATTTTGTGTGTGGGTAGTATTGTGTTGTATACGATACTTCCGAAAGAGCTGGCGCCTCGTGAAGATCAAGGGTTTTTGCAGGTTATGGGTAGTGGGCCTGATTCATCAAATGCAAATTATTTGGCGCGTTATACCCAAGAGCTTAATCAAATTTATCAAAACTTTTCTGATATTGATCGTTATGTATATATAAATAATATACCAGAAGAACATCAATTTTTGTCCTATGTTACATTGCATCCAAATGAGCAACGTAATTGGTCTACAAATAAAATTCATCAAGAGCTACAAGACAAAATAAATGAAATTGCCGGAATTCAAGCGACAGTCATCGAACCGTCTGGCTTGCCGATCGATAAAGGTTTCCCTGTTGAGTTTGTGCTGAAAGGTGCGATTGATTATCGTCGTTTATATCAAATAAGCGAAATGCTAAAACAGCAAGCACTGCAATCAGGAAAATTTATTTTTCTCGATCAAGATATACATTTTGATAAACCACAAATAACTATTCAAGTGAATCGTTCATTAGCAGCATATTTAGGAATAAGGGTGAATGACATTACGAATAATTTATCGTTGTTATTAAGTGAAAATACCTTGCAGCAAATAAACATGCAGGGTCAATCTTATCCCGTAATTTTGCATGTCATGAATGAGAAAACAGAGATAGAGCAAATCAATCTAAAAAATAGTTACGGCGAATTTATTCCATTAACAACGTTTGTCAATTTTAGTCAAACAATCCAGCCTAATTCATTTAATCAATTTCAAAAAATAAATTCAATCACACTGCAAGGTGTTATGCAAAGAGGCCATAGTTTGAATGAAGGATTATCGTTTCTGCGTAATCAAATTAAAACATTAATAGGAGTTACGCCAGATTATTCAGGAGAATCTAGAATATTTATGCAAGAAAATATAAATAGTCTGCTATTATTTTTATCTTCATTGTTAGTTGTCTATCTCATTCTTGCGATATTTTTTAATAGTTTTTCTCAACCGCTTGTGATTTTATTTGCGTGTCTGCCAGGCGCGTTATTTGCAGCACTTTTAGCATTATTTTTATTTCATATCACAATTAATATTTACACTGAAATTGGCATGCTGACATTAATTGGCTTGGTGTCAAAGCATGGAATTTTGATTACGCAATTTGCAAATAGAAAAAGAAAAAATAATACACGCCAGTCAGCAGTGCAACTAGCGGCAACATTACGTTTTCGACCCATTTTGATGACAACAACTGCAATGGTGTTGTCAGCACTTCCATTAATTTTTGCAAGTGGTCCAGGTTCACATAGTCGATTTGATTTAGGAATTGTCATTGCATTCGGCGTCCTTTTCGGAACGATTGCAGCATTAATTTATGTTCCATTTTTTTATTGTCTTTTGCCAATTAAAAAAAATTATTAAGGAGAGGGTTGTATGCTATATATCAATGACGCAAGTTGTTATATTCCAGATAGTTATCTGGATGTGGAACAGGCGGGGGAGCTACTTGGGTTAAGTCGAGAGCATATCAAGGTTTACAAAAAAATTTACGGCATAGAAAAAATTCCGACTGCACGGGATCTGCCATTTGCGGAATTCATCAGACGCCCAGTTGAAAAATTACTTGAAAAAAATAAGATACGCAAAGCTGATATAAAATATCTTATCCATTGCCATACTGCGAAAGTGATAAATCCATTTGGCTATTCAATCGTGCGAAAAATAAAAAAAGATTTACAACTTGAATCGGCTGTCGCATTTGGAGCATCAATCAACAATTGTGCTTCCACAATTTCATCGTTAGATCTTTTATCGCATGTTTTAGCTAATGACAAAAAAAGCAAAGCAATTCTTGTCTGTGGTGATTATGCATTTACGCCAGTCTTGCAATGCATACCAAACACATCTATTTTAGGCGATGCATCTGCCGCTGTTTTATTGGGAAGAGCAGGAAAGAAAAACCAGCTTATTTCTATTGCTACTCGAATTCATGGAAAATATGCAAAAGGTATTTGGCTATCGCCTGATGAAGTCAATGAATTCGAAAAAACGTATGCAGAAGCGTTGTCTTCCGCCATATTAGAGGCCATTCATAAAGCCAGTCTGACTAAAGAACAAATAAAAATAATTATTCCTCACAATGTAAATGTCCATTCCTGGAAGCGAGTTGCAGAGGTTCTGCAACTACCCGTCGAGAAAATTTATCTTAAAAATATTAAAAAATATTCGCATTGTTTTGGGTCGGATATTTTTATTAATTATTCAACAGCAAACAGCGAGAAAGTTTTTTCTCCAGGTGATTATTACGTCATGGCAACCGTCGGTTTAGGCGCTGTATTTTCCGCAGCCGTATTTCAATATTAATGACCGTCATTGCGAGGATGATACGATGTCTTTGATTGAATTATTTTTAAAATGTGTGATGCGTTACGCGAGCAGATCAGCATTATGGGTTGAAAATGAGTTTTACTCCTATCAAAAATTATATGAGATAGCCATTTCGATTGCAAAAACGCTCAGCCAGTTTTCTGCCGAGCGTTGTATTATTTTGTCTAGCCGAAATATCACAGCCTATTCCTCGATTATTGCAATCTTGTTAGCAGACAAAACATATGTTCCACTTAATCCAAATTATCCCATCACTGTTAATTTAAATTTATTGGAATCCATCGATACAAATTTGTTGATTATTGATGAAAGACTTTCGTATTATGCGAGTAACATTGCAAACTCCTGCAAAAAATCATTGATCATGATTTTTGATTCACCCAATTCGATCACACTAGAGTTAGAAAAATCCCAGCATAAAATTCTTTACATCAATAAAAGCGCCCATCAATTTTTTCATTATAAATTTAAAAATCCTTATGCTTATTTGCTTTTTACGTCAGGAAGCACCGGTCAGCCAAAAGGAATTTTGATCAGCCATCAGAATGTGTTGGCGTATGTTAAAAATATGTTAGATCGCTGTCAGCCCAATGAAACAGATCGTTTTAGTCAACTAGCTGATTTGACATTTGATTTTTCAGTGCATGATTTATTTGTTGCATGGGCGAGTGGAGCTTGTGTTTATTCGATTTCAAAAGAGCATCTGATGCATTGGCAACATTTTATGGCGCAACATCGTCTTACATTTTGGGCCGCTGTTCCATCGGCAGTTCAATTTTTGCGATACACCAACCAATTGCAACCCAATTGTCTACCCACATTACGTTATAGTGTTTTTTGCGGTGAAAGCTTATCTCAGTCTTTAGCTGCATGTTGGCAAAAAGCAGCGCCCAATTCGATCATTGATAATCTCTATGGACCGACAGAAGCGACTGTTGCTTGCGCTGGTTTTTTATGGCAAGCAAGTGAAAATGTAAAAAGTGAAATTGTCCCAATTGGATTTCCTTTTCCTGATCAGAGCTATCAAATTATTAACGATGAACTTTGCCTAACTGGATCACAAGTCATTACACATTATTGGCGTAATGCATTACTTACGGAACAACGATTTTTTTATCTGCCACACGATGATCGAATTTGGTATCGCACAGGTGATATTGTTGCTTGGGATGATCGTGTTGGATTGATTTATAAAGGGCGCTTGGATGATCAATTCAAGCTACGCGGTCGTTGTGTAACAAAACTTGAAATTGAAAGCGCGTTGCGAACCCTTGCAGAAACGTCTTCGGTTGCTGTATTGCCTTGGTCACCCGTTAAAAATGGTTGTATAGAAAAAATTTTCGCTTTTGTAAGCCACACGCAATTTACACCAGATGATTTGCTAAAAAAAGCACGTGCAAAATTGCCTGAACATATGGTGCCAGAAACTATCTTTAAACTTGCTGCATTGCCATTAAATTCAAATGGAAAAACGGATTATTTACAACTTGAGAGGTTACTATGAATTATCAACAGCACAGTCGTTTTACCGATCCAGGTCAGTTTCAATTTTTATATCAGGATTTGCCAGACGTACCAGCAGAGTTATGTGAAATTACGCGCGGATTGCTATTGCATCATCTTGATATTGCAAATCAGGAAAAATTAATTCCATTAAATCGTTTGGCTGAATTGGATTTGCGTTTTGCTGAACGAATGCTTGAAAAAATAATTTCATTAAATTCCGCTAATTTACTTCAAGCACGTCAGGTACAAACCAAATTAATCGGAAGCTGCCGTGATTTCTCACTCTTGTTTTGTTCTATGCTCCGCCACAAAAATATTCCAGCGAGATTGAGATATGGATTTTCCAATGTTCATATTCCTGATTTTCATCATGATCAAGTCTTGTTGGAATACTGGGATGAAAATAAAAATGACTGGTGCTTAGCGGATGCGCGCATGGATGATCAATTCAAAAAAAAATATCAATTACCGGCTACTTTCGAAGCGCATGATTTACCTTATCAAGCTTTTATTACAGCAGGAGAAGCGTGGAATTTATGTCGGAGAAAAACTAAAACAGCAAATCAATTTGGCACGGGAGTTAACAAACAAATCGGTGGTTGGTGGTATATTCGAAATAAACTCATTCAAGACTTGGCTGCATTAAATAAAATGGAATTATTGCCTTGGGACAGTTGGGGGTTAATGTTGCAAGGAGGATTAAATGATTTTAATCAGGACGATTTTATGCAAGATGCGAAGCAAGTTGCATTATTGGATTTAATTGCCAAATTAATTTCTACTTCAAAAATTAATGCATCTACAGTGCAATCTATTTATCTTGAAAATGAAGCGCTTAGAGTTCATGACAAAATTTATTCTTATAGCTATTTTAGTGGAATAAACAAGCTTGTCATATCTTGAATATAATCAATCAATTATTTTCAATAATATTGTCTATCAATCTATGGCGTATAATTTAATTGTCGATCGAGGATAATTTCATGCCAGAGATTATGAAAGATGGGATTGACGGGGCGATACTGTCGGGCATACTTGGCGGTGGTTCCTCTTTATCTGAAATTGTTCAACCAGCGTTGATCAAAGATGCTAAAACGCGCCAGGCATTATTGTCCCTTCATGAATGTCTAGAAAATATTTTTATGGATAATCCCGAGATTAATGCAAATAATAGATTCGACGGTATTGTTGAGAGATTATTTACTTTTGGGAATGTTAAGGGTTTTATTGGTACGGGTAAAGCTATTGCAGACGCTATAGCAAACTTTACTCAAATGCAAACTGATTTCACAGAATTAATGGATGCAATAAAAAAGAATCAATCCATTGAGCCGAATTTAAAAAAACAATTGTATAGTACGATATTTTTGTTACTAAAAAAAATAGATCAATATAGCACAAGTAAAACGCCGGGAGTCAGTACTGCTGTTGCAAAAATAGGGATAGAAAAACGGATTTATGATCTAAGTGAGGATTTTGCTAAGATTGATGGACTAGAATCTGAGGCAAAGATGACAGAAATAAAAGAAATAAAAGAATCTCCAGTTGTCGCGCCAGCAAGTTCAGTACAACAACAAGAAAACCCAAATCCAAACCCAGCGTCAAACTACCGCGACCGCAACTTTAGTGTAGTGACGTATGAAGAAAAAGTTCGGGGACCCACGCCGGTGCAGATTGTCAAAAATGATTTATCTGATTTATTGCTAACATTAAAGAAGCTGCTGGCAAAAAGAGTAGCTATAAGAGATAGTCGTAGAAAGCGTAATATGGGTGGTTTGTTTCCAACTTCTTCGACTAGTAAACTGGAAGCTGCTAATGAAGTTGTGTTGATAAAAATGGCTATACAACGTATTGAAGAAGCGAGAGACTCTTTTACACCCGACTTACGCGCAGCACTCTATGCTGTTCATAAAGGTATTAGAAAACATTCTTTTGAAAGCAAAAGTTATAAAAATTTTAAATCTTATATAGATAAATATCAAATTACTGCAACAGATCAGCTCGGTGTTAGAAGAAAACCTTCAAACGAATAAGAGAGTTATCCCTGCTATTGTCATCCTGAGAGCGCTTTTTGCTCGAAGGATCTCCGCGTTATAACATGGAGATCCTTCACTTCGTTCAGGATGACAGAATCCAGCGCTCGCTAAATTCCGCGATGACATGCGGAATTATCCTTCATACTGAAACTGCTGCGCCAACTCATATTCTTCCGGCGTATTAATTTCCAGCGTTTTATCTTCAGTCAAACAAACTCGAATTTTAAAACCATGCTCAAGCACGCGAAGTTGTTCCAGGCTCTCTGTTTTTTCTAAAGGCGTTTGGGGTAGCGTTCGATAAAGCATAAGAAAATCACGGCGAAATGCGTATAAACCCATATGATGATAAACAGGCGCACGTTCTTCCGTACGAAAATAAGGAATCGGCGCGCGTGAAAAATAAAGCGCATTCCCTTTTAGATCCGTAATCACTTTGACCGCACCCGCTTCATGATATTTTGTTTTCATGTCGAGCGGATAAGCCAGCGTCGTCATCTCTGGTGATTCGCCTGCTAAATAGGGCGCAATTAATTGTTCTAACATGCGTGGTTTAATGAAGGGTTCATCACCTTGCAAATTAATCACGACATCCATCTCAGGATAGTGTTCAGCAACAGCTGCAACGCGATCTGACCCAGTCGCAAGTGCTGGATCGGTCATCATTGTTTTACCGCCAATTGCATGAATCACAGCGGCAATTTCTTCATTGTCAGTTGCAACCACAATATCACTCAATGCGTGGCAACGACGTGCGTTTTCATAGACCCATTGAATCATGGGTTTACCTTGAATAGGTAACAGTGGTTTGCGCTGAATACGAGTAGACGCAATCCGGCTGGGAATAACGCACAATATTTTCATGACTGACTCCGACTAATAGTTTTTTGTCATCCTGAACGAAGTGAAGGATCTCCAGATTATAACGCGGAGATCCTTCACTACGTTCAGGATGACAAAGCCGGGGTATTCTAACGCCTCTCTAGCCTTGGGTCAAAACTACTTTGCCACGCGCCTTCCCAGATTCCAGCAAAGCATGCGCTTCGCTAATTTGATCGAAAACAAACGTATGCGGATCAATCAAAGGTCGTACATCACCATCATCGACAAGCCCAGCCAGATCTTTCAGAATAATTCCATGAGCACCGCGATTAATATTTTTTAACAAAGGATTCAGCATAAAAACTACGTGTAAACTCAAGCCCTTATTATGCATAGGAGTTAAATCATGCGTAGAGCGAGCGGCGGTTGTCACAACACAACCATCAATCGCCGCAGCAGCAAATGAGCGATCCAGGTTTGGGCCACCGACAGTATCAAACACAACGTTAAAACCAGCGCCATCGGTCAAGCGTTTCACGTAACTTTCAACGGGCTCATCTTTCGCATTAATCACTTCGGTCGCACCAAATTTTTTTGCCAATTTTACATCGTCATTTGACATCACTGTCGCATACACTTTTGCTTTGGCAAAACGGGCTAATTGCAAAGCAATATGCCCAACACCACCCACGCCGCCATGAATCAAAATAGTTTGTTGCGATCTTAATTGTGCTTTGATAAACAAGGCATCCCAAGCGGTAATTGAAACCAACGGCAACGCCGCACTTTCTTGCATCGATAATTTTTTTGGTTTTTTTGCAACAAGTTTGGCATCCACCAGCATGTATTCCGCGAGCGCACCACCCGTACCTTTCACTCCGCCACCACAGGCATACACTTCATCACCCACTTTCAAATGCAGTATGTCAGATGCAATTGCATCAATCGTGCCAGCAACATCGCCATGCAACACAGCAGGAAAATCCGGTGCAATCGCAGGCACTGCGCCACTGCGAATTTTGCAATCAATTTGATTCACGCTGGTTGCTTGTACGCGAATTAAAACATGGCCTGACTTTATTGTGGGTTTAAGAATATCTGCACTTTTAAAAACGCGAGGATCACCAAACTCCTTAATAATATGTGCTTTCATGCATAAAACCCCAAAATAGTATTTTCAAGTTTATGTTATAATCCTTACAGACTCTTTGAGTCAATGAGTTGCTTTATTAATATTAAAAGGACTTTAATATGAATCAGAGTATCTTAGGTTTATTGTCGTTATTTGTCGTTTCAACTTCTTTTGCTAGCACTGAAAATCAACCCGCAATTGCACATCCAGTTGGAAGTTGTTATGGCGGCGGCGTTGTTTTTTATCTTAATAAAGCACCGAATCCACCCGCGGGACAACGAGGATTAATTGCGGCGTTAGATGATGTTCCTGATACGCAGATTCCTTGGGATCTATCTGGCGGCACGGCAGTGGTTGGAACCTCCGCAGCCTATTTTTCTGGACAAAATAATACAGTAAATATTTTAAGTACTGTTAATGATGTTCCAAATAGAGGTGATAAAACCTGGCCCGCAGCGCAAGCAGCATCGCAATACACGACGACTGAAACATGTCCCACTTGTACGCCGTGGTATCTTCCTTCACAAGCCGAACTCACGACTTTGTATCTCGAATCGAGTAACCTCAAAACATTTTGGACAAATCCAGGTTGCACTGGGCGAGCTCCAAAACCGACGCTATATTGGAGCTCCACACAATATGGATCAAATGTAGCATGGTATGTCGATTTCGATAGTGGCCGCGTACTTTTTTATCCTACCGTCGGTCCTTTTGAAGTTCGTTCAGTCAGGGCGTTTTAACTTTGTGACTAGCCGCAGTCCGTTTTGCCGCAGGCTGCGGTTTTGCTTCAGCAAGATCATTAAAAAGCATAACACGTTGCTTGAGTTTTTCATGTTGTTTTCGAGCGCGACAACGATTGACACAATAGGATGTACCCTCATTAATGACATTGACTGCTACAATTAAAGCAGTAAACAGCAGTGTTAATAAAACAATGATTTCATCAAGTTTTGAAGCTGTTTGAAAGGGCATCAAAGGATTGGGAGTAAAATCTGAAATAATTTGACCTGCGCCTCGTATTGTTTGTAATGAATCTGACAAATCTGGATTTTTATAGTTTAACTGTTCTGTGTTTAATGCTTTGATTGCCTCAGGATCAAGTTTGCCTTCTCTAAGACTCTTAAATGCTGCCATTAATGCAGGACTATTTTCAGCATAAACAATTTGCGGGTTCATAAGAATTGAACAAGCATCATTTTTTAAAGACTCAGTAAAGAATCCTTCAATACTGGTTGATTTCCGAAATCTTTCGGAACTAAAAAGTGTTTTAACGGTGCTTCCAAATTTACGATTAACTTGAGAAATGTTAGGAATGTCACTAAGTTTTAGATAAGGAAGAATCATTAACAAAAATGATTCCGCGTTAAACGTTCTCGTTATCATGCTTTCACTCCCTGAGAAAATTAATACGAAGCGATACTAAAGCATGCCAAGATTAAGGAAATCTTAACCCCCTCAAAATTGTTCAAACCACAATTCACATTGTCGTTGCACAAGCTTTTCTAGCGAATTACTTTTCGCAAACGTTTTCTTAATCCACACCGTATCATTGTGTTTTTTCTTGGCCCATGTGTGAATTTTTTTTAAATAGCGCGTCGTATTTAAAGCATAGGCATGTGGTTTAAGTAACGCGACAGTTGCTAAAATATCTTCTTGAATTGTGCAGGATTTTTTTGTGAAAGGATTTATAAACCGTCCATCAAAACCAAAACGACACGCTTGAAAACGATTGTAAGAATACGGAAGATAAATATCTTCTGTGATAGTGGCGCGATTCTCTAAAAGAAATTGCGCAAGCATTTGCACATAAGCCGCAATCGTTGTTGCATGATGCAATGTGAGTGGCGTATCAAATATGCGAATTTCAACAGTACCAAATGCAGGTTTTGGGCGTATGTCCCAATAAATATCTTTCATGCTATGAATAATCTTCAGTTTTCTCAGCTGAAAATAATAAGCAGAAAAATCTTTCCAGGTCGTTTTCGGTGGTGCATGTCCACTCGTTGGGAATGAGCCCATCGTATTTAAGCGCGATGAATTAAATCCGGTATCTGCACCTTCATAAAAAGGCGAAGAAGCACTTAATGCAATAAATTGCGGAATATAACGTGAAAATAAATGAGTGAGATAAAGCGCATTGTCGCTATTTTTACAGCCGACATGGACATGCAACGCAAAGACTGTAAAACATTTTGAAAGATAACGGTATTGCCAGGACAAATTTTTAAAACGTGCAATGGGAAATATTTTATTTTCATTCCAATTTTGAAAAGGATGTGAACCACCGCCGCAAATTTTGATGTCGAGTAATTTTCCCTGTTTTTCGAGGAAAGAGGACAGTGTTAATAATTCTTCATGCAACGTTTGTGGTGTTTTGTGAACTAATGAATTTAATTCAATCATGCCTTGGGTGACTTCAGGTTTAATTTGATCTTTGTACTTGCTGTTTCGAATAGTGCGAATCAAATCTTTTGCGCCAGCAATAAGTCGCTTACTTTCAGGATTGATGAGTTGTAACTCCAATTCCAATCCTAATGTAAGCGACGCTGATTTAGAAAAAATAAGCTTAGACATAATTTTTTCTAACGTTCAATTCGGCCTCCGGGGTTGCCGAACGCTTCACAGCAAGCGCGTTGGTCCAAGCAAGAGCCTGAGCGGTAACAAGTTGGGTCAGTGCAGATGCAATTTGAGAAATAACCACAATTATTATCCGCATAGCAAGAACCACCTTGGCAAGTTGTTTGGGTAACGCAGGTGGCACATTGCGCTGATACAAGTTGACTGAATGCGAGGCTTAAAAATGCGGTAAAAATAAGAAGTTTTGTTTTCATGTCCAATCCCTCTAAAAGGTGAAGGTATTTTCAATAAAAACACACTGAGTGATGAATGATTACATTATAGCACTGAACGCATTGTGCTATGTTTTGTCACCTTTGATTTTTTTCCGCAAATTAAAAACAAGATAGCCGATGACCATCAGTAAAAGCCCTGCGAAAACAAGTATCAATGGCCAGCCAAATGCGCCAAACACGTCAGCAAATTTGGATGACATATCGAAAATGTAAATGACCAGGAAAATTGCGGCGAGATAAAGGAATGATTTGCTTTTGAATGGAACTGAAAGGAAAAAAAATGCAAGAATTAAAAGTGCAGTAAAGATTTTCCAGAACGAAATTCCCGAGGACATAAGAAAAAATCCGCCTAAGCAATAGGTTGCAGTTAAAATACTAAGTGCACCAAAAAAATAAAGCGGCCCTGTTAATATATTGTGTTGACCGTATTTCAAAAAACAGCCGAGAAAAATATAGCTGACTCCCAAGGCAATAAAATTATATTCGTATAAATTCATAAAAATCACGGTCGAATAACGCATGATAAAATCGATTAAATTAAAATAAAGTGAGGATCCAAATAAAATGGTAAATAAAAGAAAAAGAGTGCGCGCCGATAATAACTGGCTGAGTAAATAAATAATAAAGCATGTGCCAGATACGACGATGCTTGCTTTTAATAAGTCATGTGTACTTCCATAAATATCGAGTGTTACCAAGATACCCACTGGGAATACCAATGCAGAAATCAGAAAAAATGCGGAGCTTGCCGCTTCATGTTTTCGATTAAGATGCAACAAAACCCCAACGATATACGCTGCAATTGCAGAGCCCAGCGTCGAAAAAATTCTAACGAAGTCATTTAATAAATACCAATTCATTCCAATAAAAAATGCAATACCAAAAAAAATCAAACTGCCGCCAATGTAATTAAATATTTTTAAAACGGTATTGCTAGAAGAATTATTGTCGCTCATTTGAATGGTTCCTTAATTTTTTTTAAGGGGAGTTTCAAGCACCCATCCTAGTAATACTAGTCTTGTGTAAGAATCGTTAGCTGAATATTTTTTTAATACTAATCTTTTCTGCGTGGAATCTTTCACAACACACGCATCAAACATGCTGAAATCCCACCACCAACTGCCATGATAAGTCGAACAGTAACGTTGCATCCGAAAACCATCGGGTGATGTTGGATTTTTTTGTGGATCAGACAAATTAAGTTTTTTGGCTTGTTCTAATGTAGTTGGCGTGCTGGTGTCATTCTTGAAATTATAAATATAAAAATTCGGTTTTTTACAGGGTTGCTTGAATGCTTCGTTGGTTTGTTTTGGATAGATTTCCTGTGTCACACGCTGCTCGCATTGATATGGGTCGGTGTTATCCAAAACAGCATAGAGATAATTATATTTTGGTTGTAAATCGACATGATAAAATCGCACGCCAATGACGGTGATCGTGACCATGAGAATGGGAATGGCAATCGCGATATACAGTAAAGAATTTCTATTCATGGCCATGACGATATCCTTTAACAAATACGATGAGTATAGATAGCATACTATTTATTTTCAGCAAAATCATGTAGTGTAGCCGGCTCAATTTTATAATGGGAATTTTACCAATGATTATCTTACAAACGAATCATGGCGATATCAGCCTTGAACTTGATTTTGAAAACACACCAAAAACAGCTGAGAATTTTCAGGAACTGGCTAAAAGTGGCTTTTATGATGGAACTATCTTTCATCGAGTTATCAATGGATTCATGATCCAGGGCGGTGGTTTCGAACCGGATATGCAACAGAAAAAAAACGCGAAGACAATTGATAATGAAGCAGATAAATCCCAGCCAAACAAGCGATACACGGTTGCGATGGCGCGCACATCCGATCCGCATTCGGCCGGTTCGCAATTTTTTATCAATGTGGCTGATAATGATTTCTTGAACTTTAAATCTAAATCAACCGAAGGTTGGGGATATTGCGTATTTGGTAAAGTCGTTGCCGGAATGGAAGTGGTTGAAAAAATCAAATCGGTTTCAACAACTCGGCGTGCTGGGCATCAAGACGTACCAGTTAATGATGTGGTTGTTGATAAAGTTGTTGTGGCTGAATGATCTAAAATAACACAGACCGTTGCTAAATGTATAAAACCGAAGTATCCTTGCGTTTTTATTTTACATTAAAAATAAGGCGAGGAAGCATGAATAAATTAAACATAGCAACTCTGGTTTTATCCGCAGCGGTTTGTGGTAATGCATTTGCTGACCAAGGTATCGCATCGAACGGCGTTTATCTTGGCGTGGGCCCAACATCTGTGATTGGTATCGTTAGTGGCGGCAGCACGGGTGTTGATCCTGGTGCGACGATGACCTTGGGCTATCGAATCAATAATAATTTTGCTGTTGAAACAAATTATACGGGTTTTTTTGAGGCTTTTGGCTCGGGACAAATTGTTGACTTGAGTATCAAAGGTATTAAACCGGTTACGCCAAATTTTAGCGTCTATGGGAAATTGGGCGTTGCTTATGTTCATGCGAGAACTGATTTAGATTTTCTTTGGGTGAGCATGCACAGTTCAACAACTCGCGTAGCGCCTGCGTTCGGTGCGGGGATAGATTATAATTTCACACCTAATTTTTCAACTGAACTTGGTGCAACAGTGATTCCGGTTTCTGGTGCGACGATTGTGCCGGTGACATTGGGATTGCGTTATACGTTTGGTTAGTGCGCCATCCGCGTCATCCCGCGTCGCGGGATGACGATTTTATCTACACCGTAATTCACTTTTAGCATGCATAATTTCACCTTGCATATCATCCATTTTTTCAAGATAAATTTTATCTTTATCGATTTCACTTTTCTCACACAATTCTTTTTCCTGCGGCGTTAATCGCAATAACAATTGAACATAAGAATCTTTCACACCCAAATTTTCTTCTGAAAATGTTTTCTCAAGCGTTCCCTCTTTAATAAATTGAAGCAACGTTTTATTCACAGGTGCATGATGTAGTAAAGAATGTTGAACCAATAAAGAATGATTATTTTCAGGTAGAGTCGATTCTAGTTTAAGAAAAATTTCTCGCAGCAACAGAAGAAATTCTTGTAATCCCTGGATGGGATTTATTTTTCCCGCTGAAACTTGATGAAGTATTTCCAGGCTTTTTTGCCTGGCGAAATACGTATTTTCTATCTCATCATCTAAGTCATTCACAAAAGGAGGCAGCTCAACTGTCGAGTTCAAGCTATCCATCAGATGAGTGCCATCCAGTAAACCACGATATTTTTTTGTGTTAAGTGATGGAAGAAAAATTGTTTCATCGATAAGAGAAGGTGTCAAACTACTGTGGCAAGCTTGCGTGATGGTTTGGTCTTGCTGGTTGCTTCGTCCTTTTCCGTGTTGTAAATAAGTATGTCCTAAAACAGGAAATAAATTAGTTTTGTAGTAGGCAAGCAGCGTATAAAAAAATAAATCAACACGACGATTAGCATGTTCGATAATATTTGTTTTGGATAATGTAAGCAGTTCATTCGAATTATTTTTAAGAGATTCTATTTTTGTTTTTGAATAAGGTAATTCAATTGCAGCAGTGAAATTATCTTTGTAGTCAAGACGGTTACGTTTTTTGTCAGGAAATTTTTTGTG
Source organism: uncultured Coxiellaceae bacterium (assembly GCA_964489265.1). Taxonomy (GTDB): domain Bacteria; phylum Pseudomonadota; class Gammaproteobacteria; order DSM-16500; family DSM-16500; genus CAYRUP01. The sequence continues at coordinate 2,929 of CAZAXX010000027.1, read as the reverse complement.
TTCTTCTTGTTTCAATTTGTCAGTGAAGGTTAGATAAGGCCGATAATAATTCGCAAATCGTTTGCTACCCGTTCTAAGCGTTCGCATCATCTTAGAATCCTCCTTAAGATATTAAATTAGCATTCAAATCTTAAGGTAATCTTAGGCGCGAATTTTCGGACCGAAATAATTGTCTAAAGCAAGATCCATTTTTCTCTGTGATTTCGTCACTTTTTGCTTCCAGTAACTATATCGATTTGTTGCCAGTGGAACTGCTTCGGCTTCAAGCAATGGCCTGCTTAACTCAGCAGCCTTGCTGTCCGTAATAACGCGGCGCATCGTTAATAGTGCATTCGCCTTTGGCAATGACAAATTAAGTAATCGTGATTTTTCTTTGTCGCATGTTTCTATGAGTTCTTGCTTGCGCCACTCTGGTGATAATACGGGTTTTACAGGTTCAACTGGCTCAAGAATTCCAGCGGTTGTGCAAAACATTTTTTTGAAAGAAGATTTTAAATCACGCGGACTAGAAAAAACATAATCCCAGCAAGCTGAAAAAACTTTCAGTGTGGTAACCGTAATTACGATAGGTAAAAATAACGCTTTTAAAAAAATGGAATGATGTGATTTTTCTTTTTTTGCATCAGGCATGAAATTTAAATCAGTCAATAATTCATTGCCCGCATTAAGGGAGGTGGACGCGGCGGCAGGGATCGCTTCAACGCGATCAGCGCTGAGTCCGATGCTGATAGTGTGTGCGCACAAGATTGATTTAGATAGTATCGTTACTATTTTTTCCGCGGCTCGGAAAGGGTTTAGAAAACGAATTATGTTTTCATTTCTGTATGCATGGACAATCGAATCTTTCGCATCGATCAGGATTTTTAAATAATTACTGCGACTAATTTTATCGACAGACTCAACTGAATTATGTGTATTAAAAATAAAAGTGGGTACGACCATCAATGAAATTGACACGCTACGCACGACACTCGCAGCTGTTTCTGCAAACCCCACAATAGCAGCGCCTTGTTTCGCGGCATACCACCAAGTGCCTGCGGTGGTAAACGTTGCAAAAATTCCCAGACCAATTGCAAGTGCAGCACCGACGCAACGCAACACATGAAAAGCGCGTGATTCTGGTTCACCTTTTTCGTTGACGCGTCGACTAAAAAAACTTTGTTCGCGTTTGTTGTATGTCTGAATCATGTCAGACATACTGCGATAAACCAGTAAGGTATAACCAATCGCAGCAGCAACACATAATCCGATAAGAGCGCCGCCTGGTATCACACTTAAAAATGAAAAAGCAATAATGCCTGTTTTAATCGCACTGAGTGTAGCAAGGCCTGAGCTAATGCCAGCACCTGTCGCTAACAACCAGCTAAATTTAATGAGGGAAGCTTTGCGCTTCATTTCCTGCAACAATTCTTCTCGGCTGCCATCTGCTAAATCATAGGCGGCTTGTTCCATTGCTGTGGGTTCGCCATCCCACTGCGGCTCCAAATTTTTTAAGTAAAACAGCCCCATCTTGCGCAAACGTTTTTTTTCTTTTTTAAGTTCCTGCTTTTTTTTCTTAATTAATAAACTAATTTCATTACGTTTCTCTCTTTCAATTAAATATAAATACGATGCTTTCTGGTGATTTAATTTATCGATATAGTCTGTTAATTCGGCAATATAATTTTTTTGTGCTTTGTACTCGGTGAAAAACAAATTATTTTTGTTTTGCGGCAATAGTTCATCAAGGTGTCGTTCAACTATGCCAAGACGTAAGTAATTTTTATCAGACATTCTGTCGAATGCACCTTGGATTCCCTCGCCATTCACCTGGCTTTCATAAGCGCCTGCTAAAATAAATGCGACAAGACACCACAAAAAAGAAGAAGAAAACAATAAAGCGCCGGAAGAAGCCAAAATGCCAACGGAAAAAGTAGCTAAGGCTGTTAAAACCCACCAAGTCGATTTAAGGGCAATTTCCTTTAGTTTCATGTAGTTATAATCCTTAATGAGAATAATTATCATTTTAGTTTGAGTGAGTGAGGGTGTTATTGCAAGTAATTAATTTGGTTTGTGTTTCGAGGGTGGCTTGATTAGAATCGAGAATTCTCTATTTAAATTGGATCTTACATTATGAAGCACAAAAATATAATGAGTTGTTTGGTCGTCATTTTTTCTTTGTTGTTAAGCGCTTGTGGCAGTAAAGATGTTGCGCCTGGCGACTATGATGCATCGGAAGTTGGTAAAATTAAAAAAGTAGTTCCTGGTGTTATCATTTCAAAACGTCCAGTGAACATTCACATTAAATCCGCAGAAAATCTTGCTGCACCTTCTGATAATACACCACCTGCTGGCGCAGACAATGCTCTCGTGCGTTCAACGGGTTATGAATATGTCATCAGATTAAATAGCGGTACGATTATTTCTGTTGTGCAGACAGAAGACGTCCGTTTGAAAACGAAACAACATATTCTCGTTATTTACGGTAACAACACACGAGTTGTTCCTGATGATGCAGGCGAAAACAATTAAGAGAGATTTCAAGGATGAAATATCTATTGTTAATTAGTTTATGTGTTTTATCGACGACGTGTTTTTCTATGATGTGTCCTGCCAATTTCAACACGATTGAAGTGGGCGATAAGCTAGAAGATGTGCTGAGTCAGTGTGGTGCGCCCGAGTCACGCGAATCTAGTGTTGAATTGGTCACGCTGTCCAACGACGTGGGCAAAGTAAATAATTTGCAGATAACGAATGTCGAGCAAAAATATGTGAAGCTGACCAAATTAGTTTATGGCGGGACCCAACCCGCCATGTTCATCTTTATCGACGGAATTTTACTGCGTCGAGAAATATTGAGTTAACAGAGTAAAGAAAACTGGTAAGAGAGTGTTTTGGTCAATTTTGGTGAAAGGGTAGGTGCGGACACCCCGGCCACAAACATACAGGG